>JAEYVN010000416.1 GCA_023431725.1 Pseudomonadota bacterium | reverse complement strand
ACTGAAGGCCAGACGCTGACCATGACCGTCGCGTTCGACGATGCCGACGGCATCACTGACGCCTTCGAGGAAGGCCTGATTGCCTATCAGTGGCAATGGGCCAATTCACCGGCAGGGTCCTGGAACGATGTCGCGGGCGCGACCGGGCTGAGCTGGACCATCCCGACCACCGGAAGCGGTAGCTCCGATTTTGGCGGCCGCTACATCCGCGCGCAGGTGATCTACACCGACGATCTGGGCAACGAACACACAGTCTATTCAGCGGTGACGGACGTTGTCGGCGAACTCGTCGATGGCAACAATAGCAGCAACAATCCGCTGAACGGCAGCGCTGGCGGCGACGAGATCAACGGCAACGGCGGCAACGACGTCCTCAACGGCCTTGCCGGCAACGATGTGCTGAACGGCGGCACCGGCACCGATACCCTCAATGGCGGTGACGGCAACGATGTGCTCGACGGCGGTGCCGATAACGACACCTACAACGGAGGCGCCGGTGATGACACGCTCATCTATCACAACGGTGATGGCACAGAGGCCTTCCATGGCGGCGCCGGCGACGACACGCTGAGCTTTGTCGGTGACAACGACGACGACACCCTCGACGTCACCTTCAATGGTTCGACGATCACGCAAATCGAAGGTTCGATCGCGCTCACCAGCGTGGAGCATTTCAATGCGGATATGCTCGATGACACGTCTGAAGTACTTGGCGATACGCTGAACTACCAATCGACGACCACTGTCGGTGTCCAGGTCAACCTTCTAACCGGCGAGGCCAGCGGCTTCTCCTGGATCCGCAACATCGAGAATGTCGAAGGTGCCAATTTCGACGACACCCTGATCGGCAACAACGAGGCCAACCGTCTCTTTGGCGATGGCGGAAATGATACGCTCCGCGGCGGCTTCGGCAACGACGACCTCGAAGGTGGCGCCGGTAACGACCTGCTCTATGGCGAGGCTGGCGATGACTTGCTGGACGGTGGCGCCGGCAATGACCGGATCGACGGCGGCGACGGCAACGACACCGCGACCTACGCCTCTGCAACGGCAGGCGTGAACGTTACCCTCGCCTCGACAGCCACGACGCTCGCCGCTGCCATGGCGGCCGGCGCCGAGGACCTCTTCGTCAGCATCGAGAACCTGACCGGCAGCGCGTTCAATGACGTCCTTACCGGCAACGCTGGCGACAATATTCTCGATGGCGGCGCGGGCTCAGACCAGTTGATCGGCGGCGGCGGCAACGACACCTATGTCATCGACGACGTGACTGGTACGCTTGCCAATCGTGATCGTGTGATTGAGGAGGTCGGCGGCGGCATCGACACGGTCCAGGGTGCGGTGTCGATCGACCTCACCGCCACTGGACTGTCCGGCGAGGAGCTCGAGAACATCGTCCTGACCGGCAGCGGCAACACGTCGGCCACGGGTAACGCGCTCAACAACCGGCTGACGGGCAACGCGGGCAGCAATACCCTGAACGGCGGCGCTGGCGATGATACCGTTGTCCTCGCCAGCACGCAGGAGGCCTATACCTTCGGCCTCTCTGGCGCGAACGTGACGGTCGCCGCTGGCGGCGCGGGGACGGACACGCTGCAAAGCGTCGAGTTCGCCGAGATCGGTGGCACGAGTTACCGGATCGTGGCCGGAACGAACGGCGACGACGGTAGTCTCAACAGCGCCGCGAACGGCGGTAATGAACTGGTGCTCGGATTCAACGGTACCGACACGCTGAATGGCGGTGACGGCAACGACATCCTCAAAGGCGGAGCCGGCAACGACACGCTGAACGGTGGTGCCGGCAACGACATCCTGGACGGCGGTGCGAGCAGCGGCTCCTCGGCGACGGCCTCGGACAACTTCAACGACTCGGTGCTGAACGGCGGCAGCGGGTGGAGTTCGAACTGGGTCGAAACCGGCGACAACGGCGGCACGAACAGTGCCTCGGCGGGCCAGATACGTATCGACAATGGCGGCGGCGGCATACCGACCAACCGCATGATCTTCCGCGACGACGATACCGACCCTGGCCCTGGCACGGGCTCCGCCTCGATCATGCGCACGCTCGATCTCACGGGCCGGACCAGTGCCACGATCAGCTACAGCTATCAGGAGAACAGCTTCGACGCCGGCGAGACGGTTCTCGTCGAGTTCAGGCCTTCCGCTGCTGGCGCCTGGCAGACCGTCCAGACGATTACAGGCGCCTCAGGCACCGACGAGATCGAAAACTTCCCGTTGACCGGTCCGTTCGGCGCCGGTGCTGCGGTCCGGTTCACCGTCAGCGGCACCAACGCCAACAGCGGCACCCCCAACCCCAATGACTGGGTAAGCATTGAGAACCTGTCGATCACAGCCACCACCGCGGGTGGCGACACGATGTCGGGCGGTGACGGCGACGACACCTACTACGTGGACGGCACTTCCGGCACCAATATCGACCAGGTGGTGGAAGGCAGCGGGGCCAATTCCGGCACCGACACGGTCATCCTGACGGGATCGGCCGGCAGCTATACACTTGCCGCAAATGTCGAGAAGCTGATCGCTCAGAACGGCGGCAGCCGCACGCTGACAGGCAACGCCGGCAACAACGAGATCACCGGTGGTTCGGGCAACGACACCATCAACGGTGGGCTCGGCACCGATACGGCCATCTATGCTGGACCGGCCTCAGACTATGTCTTCGGCATGTCCGGGTCCAACATCACCGTCACCGGCCCGGGCATCGGCACCGATACGCTCATCAATGTCGAGCGCATTCAGTTTGCCGATCGCACCTACGTCGTCAATATTGGGTCAGCCGACGTCGACACAATCGTCTCGCCAACCGGTGCGCCTGGGCAGATCATCTTCGGTCTGGCCGGCAACGATGAAATCCGGGGCAGCGAGGGCGATGATGTCATCATCGGCGGCGCGGGGGACGATGCCCTTTTCGGCAGCGACCTGCCCGAAGGCGACAATGCCACCACGGGCGCCACGGACAACGATACCTTCATCTGGAATGTCGGTGACGGCAGTGATGTCATCAACGGCGGCTTCGAAGGTGCTGGTGGCGACACGCTCGTGGTCAACGGCAACGGCGAGAACGAGATCTATCGCATCTACACCATCGACGAGGCGATCGCCCGGATCGCTTTCGAAGACGGCGATGTCGGCGGTGATTTCGAGGCCGAGATCGTCATCACCCGCCAGGTTGCTGGTGGCGATGAGATTGTCATCTCGGCCATGACCGACATCGAGGAGATCATCATAAACGCCGGCGGCGGCACCAACAGCGTTCAGATGTTTGGTGACTTCAGCCTGACGAGCCTGCGGCCCAATACGATCACAGTGATCGGAGCTTCCGGCAACGACACGGTGGATATCACCTCGCTCCTGTCGGCGCACCGCATCGTTTTCAAGACCGGTGGCGGCAACGACGTCATCATCGGAGTGCTGCGTCCGCAAGACGTGATCCAGCTGCCGGATGGAACAACGATCGCCGACTATGAGGTCGTCAACAACAGTGATGGCAGCACCACGCTCCAAGGAAGTAATGGATCGATAAAATTCTTCAGTACTGGAGGCCTGCCACAATTCGGCGACGGGGACGACGAGGATGAGGATGATGATGACCAGACGCCGCATCATCCCCCGTCGAATCCAGACGATGACTCGGATGGTGATGACGACGATGACGACGACACCGACGACGGCGATGATGATGCGGACGACGACGATGATGATGACGATGATACCGATGACGACGATGATGAGGCGCCGACTCCGACGACGCCGCATCGGACCGGAACGCCGCAATCCGACGTCCTGATCGGCACGGCCGAGGCCAATAACATCGTTGCCTTCGCGGGTGACGACGTGGTCCTCGCTGAGGCCGGAGATGACACGGTCACAGCCGGCGAAGGCGCGGACCTAATCAATGCCGGCGGGGGTCGCGACATCGTGTTTGCCGGCGCCGGAGACGACCAGGTGTTCGGCGGGGCTGATGCCGACATGATCTATGGCGATGCCGGAGCCGACCGTATCTTCGGCGATGGCGGTGACGACATGATCAATGCCGGTGCGGGCGCCGATACGGTCTTCGGCGGTGCGGGCAACGACATGTTCATTGCCGAAGCTGGTGACGGCAACGACGTCTATTTCGGTGACGAGGGTAACGGTGGCGTGGGCATCGATACGCTCGACATGTCGGCCGCCATGGGCAGCGTGCAGGTGCACCTTGGCAATGGCTCGTTGATGGTCGGCTATGCCAGCAGCGCCGAGATGGGGCACGACACCCTGTGGGGTATCGAGAACGTCAATACCGGTGCCGGCAATGACACGATCACCGCCAGCAATGCGGTCAACGTTATGAACGGCGGTGCCGGTAACGACACCTTCGTGTTCGAGACTTCGGCGGCCGCGGATGGCGACACGATCGTCGGCTTCCAGCCGGGCGACCGGCTGGATCTGAGCGGCATCGACGCCAATACCACGGTGGCCGGCGATCAGGCCTTCACGCTGATCAATGGCAATGCCTTCACGGCGGCGGGACAGATCGCGGTGACCTTCGAAACCCGCGAGGGCATCGACTACACGATCGTCAGCGCCAACGTGAACGGTGATACCGAAGCCGACTTCAAGATCGAGCTTGATGGGCATCGGACCCTGACCAACTCGAACTTCAATCTCTAAGCATCGCAATGCCGGCTGAAGGCTGAACAAGCCTTCGGCCGGATTGTCCGGGTTGAATGTCAATCGAGTGAAGTCATGGCAAAAGTAAAAGACCTGACGGGGATCAAGCGGCAGAAGCTCGCGGAGCTGACCTCGGGCTTTCGCAGCATCATCATTTTTCTGTTCGTGTTGTCGGGCATCATCAACGTTCTGGCGTTGACCGGTTCCCTCTACATGATGCAGATCTACGATCGCGCGCTGACCAGTGGCAGCGTGCCAACGCTCGTTGTGCTGTCGACATTGGCGATCGGGCTTTATCTGTTCCAGGGCGCGTTCGACATCATCCGTTCGCAGATCCTGGTCCGTGTCGGCGCCCGTCTTGACAAGAAGATCGCGCCGCTGGCGCATCGGGTTGCGATCGACATGCCGCGCTTCGGCTTCTCGACCTCAGAGGCCCTTGACCGGGGCCGCGATGTCGACACCGTGCGCAGCTTCCTCGGCGGCCAGGGTCCGATGGCGCTGTTCGACCTGCCCTGGATGCCGATCTATCTGATCTTCATCTATATGCTGCATCCGTTACTGGGTGCGCTGACGTTGGGCGGGGCGATCATCCTGACGATCCTGACCATCGTCAGTGAGTTTCGAACGAAGGCGCTGAACAACGAGACCCGCAAGGCCGCGATCACGCGCAATACGATTGCGGATTCGAACACGCGGAACGCTGATATCCTCAAGGCAATGGGTTTTGCCGATCGCGCGGTCGACCGCTTCAATGTGGCCAATGCCGATCATCTCGATCTGCAGACACGCGCGAATGACATCAGCGGCACCTTCTCGGCGATCTCGCGCGTGCTCCGCATGGTGCTGCAGTCGGCGGTGCTGGGACTTGGCGCCTATCTGACAATCAAGCAGGAATTGTCGGCCGGTGCGATCATTGCCTGTTCGGTGGCGAGTGCCCGTGCGCTGGCGCCGGTCGATCTTGCCATCGGCAACTGGAAGCCGTTCGTGGCCGCGCGCATGGCCTATCAGCGGCTGCGCGATACGGTTGTCGCGATGATCACGGCTGAAGAGCCGATGATGCTGCCGCCGCCGAAGCACAAGCTCAGTGTCGACAAGGTGACGGTTGCGGTGCCTGGTTCGGGTCGTGTGATCCTGAGCGATGTCAGCTTCGAGATCGAGGCCGGCCACGCCTTGGGTGTCATTGGGCCGAGTGCCGGCGGCAAGACCACGCTGGTGCGCGCGATCGCCGGCATCTGGCCGCTGCTTCGCGGCAGCATCCGGCTTGATGGGGCGGATCTCTCGCAATGGCGCGAAGCGGAATGGGGCAAACATTTCGGCTATCTGCCGCAGGACGTCAGCCTCATGGACGGAACCATCGAGGAAAATATCTCGCGGTTCGATCCCGAGCCAAACTACAAAGAGGTCATTGAAGCGTCGCGGGCGGCCGGCGTGCATGAGATGATCGTGAAGCTGCCCGAGGGCTATCGCACGCAAATCGGCTCGCAGGGAGCGGCGCTGTCAGCCGGACAGCGTCAGCGGATCGGTCTCGCCCGCGCGCTGTACGGCGATCCGTTCCTCGTCATCATGGATGAGCCCAATTCAAATCTCGATGGCGAGGGAGAAATGGCGCTCACCGATGCCATCAAGGGCATCTGCGCGCGCGGCGGAATCGCCATTGTTGTCGCTCATCGGCCGAGCGCTCTTGTCGCGGTCGAGTACCTGGCCGTGGTCCAGAATGGCCGTATCGCCGCCTTCGGCCCAAAGAACGAGATCATGAAGCCGGCGTCGCAGCCAGCAACACAGCCGGCAGCCGCAAGATCTGCTGCCGAAACCTATCAGGCCATCCGGAGGCCCGCATGATCAAGGTTCAGGCATTCAAACAATCCGAGCAGGACAACGAGCAACAGGGCGCGGAGACCTATGGCGAGGATGCCAAGAAGACGGCCGAGCGAGAGAAGAAGCAGCGCGTTGCCCGGTATGGCTTCTTCGTTCTTTTTGCCGGCTTGATCCTTTATCTGAAATCCTTCCTCCCGGTCGGGACAGCGCAGACGGCGAGCGATGGCCAGGATGAATCGCATAAGCCCGAAACGTCCGATGATGTCGTCGCAGCAATATCGGACGATGAGGCGGAAGCACGTGGACGCTCTCCCGAACCGGAGAAGAACGAGGACGAGGAAGACGCCGAGAAGGACGAAGCCGAGCCGAGCAACGTCATTCCGTTCTCGGCGTCATCAGTCTACGATCCGGCAATCGATGGCTTCATGGCCAGCGATTCTCCAGCCTTCGAGTTCAGCGGTGTCCGCCGCAACAATCTGCCGACGCTTGGTTCCAGCACGTCGCCGAGCATCATTACGCCGACCAATGACAATGCCGCCCCGCAGTTAGCCAGCGCCACGTCGACGGGTGGCGACGGCATGGGACCAGGCAGTCCCTATCCGCACGATCCGCATGGACCACGCGATGACGATGACGAACCGGTGCAGGCCAATCGCGCGCCCCGCGTCAATAGCGTCATCCGCCTGCAGGACATGGTCGGCTTCCACACCTATTTCATTTCTTCGGCAGTATTGTTGACCGGGGCGAGTGATCCCGACGGGGATACGCTGTCGCTGGTTGGACTCAACGCATCCTCAGGCACGTTGACGCCCACGCAGGGCGGCTGGTCATTCGATGCGATGCCTGGAGTTCTCGGTCAAATCACCTTCACCTACTGGATCAGCGACGGAACCGCGGCAGTCCGGCAGCAGGCATATTTGAAGGTTGTTGCAGAACCGCCGATCGCCGGGACAGACGGCCACGACAACATTCTCGGCACCGAGTATGAGGATGACATCGATGCCGGCGACGGCGACGACAATATCGATGCCCGTGGCGGCAATGACGTCATTCGCGGCGGCAGTGGTAACGATCACATCATCGCCGGTGCCGGCAACGATGTCGTCTATGCCGGCTGCGGCGATGACATCGTCTATGCCGGAGCGGGTAACGACATCGTCTTTGCGGGCTGCGGCAACGACCGGATTTTCGGTGAGCAGGGCAATGACATCTTGTTCGGCGAAGAGGGCGATGACGTTCTGGACGGTGGGGCCGGTGACGATGAGCTGTTTGGTGCCGCCGGCAATGACCAATTGCATGGCGCCGACGGCGACGATGCGCTGGACGGCGGGGAGGGCGATGACGACCTCGATGGCGGGGCCGGCAACGACGTTCTGATGGCCGGCACCGGTAATGACAAAATATCCGGCGGCACCGGCGATGATTTCATCACCGATGGCGCGGGCCAGGACGACGTCGATGGGGGCGCCGGTAATGATTATACGCTCGCTGCAATCGACCAGGCCAACGATAGCTATAATGGAGGAGCCGACGCCGACACGCTCGATTACTCACTGGCGACGCAGAGTGTCGTCGTCGATCTCGAAAGCGGCAAGGCGGAAGGCGAGGAGATCGGCTCCGACACGGTATCGAACTATGAACATGTCATCACCGGCAGCGGCAACGATCATATCACGGCCGGGGAGCACGCGGTCGCCATGACCGGCGGCGACGGGAAGGACACGTTCGAGTTCAACAATGCCCGTCGCAGTTATGATTCCCAGGATGACGGCCTTGTGGTTGGGAAAATCACAGATTTCACGGTCGGAGACCGGCTCATCGTTGCCGATTATGAGATCCGCTACAAGGACGACGGGAGCAATAAGACTCTCTTCAAGGAGATCGAAAATGCTTTCGAGAATACCTATTTCGTCGATGCGCAGGATCAGCGGCCGGTCCGCTTCCGCTTCGAGAAGATCGATGACAAGGACATGACGATTGTCGAAGTGAGGGATGCCAATGGCGACGGCGTGATCGATACGTATTCCGTCGAGATCGAATTGTCGGGACGCCACCACCTCGAAGTCACCGTGACGACCGTGCCCTGACACAGGCCTATGAGAGCGTATCGCGCGCAGAAAGACCAGCACTATGACGACACGCAAGAACGCGAGGGCCGCTGACGCGGCATTCCGCATGGCGCCGCGGATCATCACCGGCCTGTTGCTGATGGCTTTGCTGGTGGTGGGTTGCGGCGTCTGGTCGGTGCTGGCGCGGTTGGAAGGAGCGATCATCGCGCTCGGCGCGGTCAAGGTCGACCAGAATTTGAAGGAGGTTCAGCACCGCGACGGCGGGATTGTCAGGTCTATCGTCGTCCGGCAAGGCGATTTCGTGAAGGAGGGGCAGGTCCTTCTCACGCTTGACGACGTGCAGATCAAGGCCGAGTTGCTGATCGTCCGTTCGCAGTTGTTGGAAGTCCTTGGCCGCCGCGCTCGTCTCATCGCCGAACGGGATGATTTGTCATTCATCAGCTTCCCGGAGGAACTGAGCGACAAGGCCTGGGTGGCGGACGAGATCAAGAATGGCGAGATGCATCTGTTCAAGGGCAACAAATATGCCCGCGACAGTCGCAAGGAGCAGCTCGAGCTGAGCATCAATCAGACCGGTGAGGAAATCAAAGGGATGCAGGCGCGCCTCTCGGCCAAGCAGGGCGAACTGGAGCTTGTCGGCGCCGAGCGCGAGAAGCTGCTCGCCCTGTACGAGAAGAAGATCGTCGACTACAGCCGCGTTTACACCGCCAATCGCGAATGGGCGCGCCTGCTCGGTGAGCGCGGCGAGATCGAAGCCTCGATCGCGCGCGCCAAGGTCCGGTCGAGTGAGATCAAGCTGCAGATCATTGCCATCGACCAGAATGCCAGCACGGAAGCGCAGCGCGAGTTACGCACAGTCGAAGCGCGGATCTCGGAATTGCGGGAGCGTGAACTGGCCATCAAGGATCGGATCTCCCGGACGGAAATCCGGGCGCCGGTCGCGGGCTTTGTCAACGAGTTGTTCGTGCATACCGTTGGCGGCGTGACCACGCCGGCCGCGCGCATCGCCACCATCGTGCCTGAAAATGCAGAACTGAAGTTTGAAATCAAGATATTGCCAGCCGATATCGATCAGGTGCGGGAGGGACAAGCGGCACGCATCCGCCTGACCGCGTTCAATCGCAACACGACGCCGGAGCTGTACGGCAAGGTGTCGATGGTCTCCCCCGCTTCGGCGCGCGACCCCGGCAACGGACTGGAACATTACTACGCGCAGGTGCAGCTGAACGCAGCGCAGGATCTCGGCGAAATGAAGCTCGTGCCGGGCATGCCGGCCGAAGTCTACGTCTCAACCCAGGAGCGAACCGCTCTATCCTTCCTCATGAAACCGCTCACCGACCAGATGAACAGGGCGTTCAGAGAGAGATAGGACAAAAACAACGCTCTCAGCTCCAACAAGTCATGATGATGGCGTATTCCAATTGGTGCGCCGTGAGTTCACATGGCAGGCTATTGTCGGGTCGCTTGCTTGAGCTTTCCTCGGTGCGCCCCTGAATGTTGTCATCCAGATATCGGGATGCGCAGGGATGTCGCGGTGTGAATTGTTATGTGCTTCAATCGCTGCCACCGGGTGTCAGCCGCAACCTCCGATATTGTGTCGGAGGCATACCGAATTTCGCACGGAAGGATTTCGTAAAATGCGAAAGGTCGTTGAAGCCAGCGCCAAAGGCGATCTGTGTCACAGAATAAATGGCTTGGCGTGGGTCGGTGAGGGCTCGTTGAGCCTTGTCCAGTCTCATCTCGATCAAGGCGCGACCGAATGATGTTTCCACCGATTCAAACCGGTTGTGAACCGTCCTGACGGACACATTCAAATACTTGGCCAATGTCTGCGGCGACAAGTTTGGATTACTCAGATTCCGTCTTATAAAAGCGAGCATCCGTTCGATTTCGGAGAGCCGCTCTTGTGCCGCATTTACCTCCGAACTTTTGTGTGCGGAGAGAAGCGCGACGAGATTGCACAGGTTATCAGCGAGCAACTCCGCCTCATCCGTCGATTGACAGGTCGGGCTTGTCAATCGTTCGATCGTCATGCGCAGCATCGGATGGAGCTCCGGATCGCGTTTCATGCGACCGATCGGCCGGTCAAGCAACCACGGCGCGCGACTTTGCAGCATTGCCGACGGGATCACGGCGACGGCGCGATCAACCGTTTGCGGGAACGAAACGCTGAACGGCCGCGCACCGTCGACGATGCCGATGTCGCCCGCTTGCAATTCGCAGGACTGGTGGGCTTGCTGCATGCGGCCAACGCCGCTTCGTTGCAGGCTGACGAGATAGTGGGCGCTGTTTGACCTGCCGATATGCGCCGGCCGTCGCACAATGCGGTGTGGCGTAGACGTA
>JAEYVN010000322.1 GCA_023431725.1 Pseudomonadota bacterium | reverse complement strand
CACCACATCCTTCGACAGACCGGTGATCGCCGTCACGTGGGCGATCAGCTGTGACAACGCGTCCTTGTCCTTCATGCCGCGCAAATAGTCTTTGACGAACGCGCCGCTCGCGTAGTCCTCGCTTTCGGCGAGGGCTTGCGCATCGAACGTCCCCTCGCCCTCCATGCGCGCTGCGGCAAAGGACGGCAGCAAGGTCGCAAACGATAGCGGCGACGTGCGGGCGTGATAGCGCCAGCCATAATCGAGTGCGGGCGATACCAGGATCAGCCCCTTGAGGGCGATGCCGTGACGGCTTTGCAGGCCTTCCGCAATCCGCGGCGCGCGGAAGCCGCCATAGCTCTGGCCGAGCAGCACTTTCGGTGCGGACAATCGGTCATGCTGCCGCAGCCATGTGGCGATCGCATCCGACAATATCGCGACATCGCCATCGACCGACCAGACGCGCTCCTTGGTCTTCGAATCCCGGTTCAGCAGCACGCCCTGCCCCGTCCCGGGCGGGTCGATGAACACGAGATCGGTGAAACCCAGCCAGGTGTCCGCGTTCGGCAAAGGCTGGCGCACGGCCGACGATGCGCCGTTGAAGTCGATCCGCCACGGCCCGATCGCACCGAGGTTGAGATAGGCCGACGACGTTCCAGGACCACCGCCGATGACGAATGTCACCGGCCGCGGCGCGCCGGCGCCATTCTTCAGGAATGCCAGGATGCCGGCTTCGGCATCGATCTGTCCGCGATCGTTTCTGACCGGAATGCGTTCGGCCATGACACGAAACGACAGCGTGCGGTCCGGCAAAGCGAGCGAGGCCGCCTTGCCGTTTTCAAATTTGCCAGGCTGTCGCGCATCCGACCGATGCGGCGCGATGACGAAGGCCATGATCAGCAGCAGGACAACACCGCTGCTGAAAATGCATCGTCTCGTCATCGCAACATCCGGTTCGGATTACTTTTCGTAATTCTCGGCCACCAGCCGATTGAGCAGACGCACGCCATAGCCCGAGCCCCAGCTCTTGTTGATGTCGCTCTGCGGCGACCCCATACCGGTGCCGGCGATGTCGAGATGCGCCCATGGCGTCTTGTCGACGAAGCGCTGCAGGAATTGGGCGGCGGTGATCGATCCGCCCATGCGTCCGCCGGTGTTCTTCATGTCGGCGAACTTGGAGTCGATCTGTTTGTCGTACTCCGGTCCGAGCGGCATTCTCCAGACACGCTCGCCGGTGAACTGACCGGCTTCTACGAGCCTTTCGGCAAGCGTGTCGTCGTTGGAGAACAGGCCCGCATATTCGTGGCCGAGCGAGACGATGATCGCGCCCGTCAGGGTCGCCAGATCGACCATGAATTCGGGCTTGCAGGTCTTGGCGACGTACCAGAGGACGTCCGCCAGAACGAGCCGGCCTTCGGCATCTGTGTTAATGATTTCAATGGTTTGGCCCGACATCGAGGTGACGATATCGCCGGGCCGCTGGGCGTTGCCGTCGGGCATGTTTTCGACGAGGCCGATGGCGCCGATGACATTCACCTTGGCCTTGCGCGCGGCCAGAGCGTGCATCAGACCAACGACGCAGGCCGCGCCCGCCATATCGCCCTTCATGTCCTCCATGCCGCCGGCCGGCTTGATGGAAATGCCGCCGGTGTCGAAGCAAACGCCTTTCCCGATGAATGCCAAGGGCTTAGCGCCCTTCTTGCCGCCGTTCCAGCGCATGATGACGACGCGGCTCTCGCGCTCCGATCCCTGCCCGACGCCGAGCAGCGCATTCATCTTCAGCTTGGTCAGTGCCTTTTCGTCGAGGATTTCGACATCGACGCCGACCTTCTTCAACGTGGCGGCGCGGCGCGCGAATTCCTCCGGATAAAGGATGTTGGCCGGCTCATTGACGAGATCGCGCGCGATCACAACGCCATCGAGAATGGCTTCGCGCGAATGCCAGGACTTGCGGGCCTTGTCGGCATCGTCGGTACCGATCGTCAGCTTGCGCTGCTTCGGCTCCTCCTCATCGTCCTTGCGCTTGGTCTTGTAGCGATCGAAGGAATAGGCCCGCATCGTCGATCCCAGCGCCAGGTCCGCGACCTGATCAGGAGTCATCGGTCCTGACGGCAATTCGCCGACGATCGTCATTTCCTCGGCCCCCTTGGCCGCGCGGCCGAACACGACGCCACCCAGCTTGACGAAGTCCTCGGCCTTCAGGTCGGCAGCTTTGCCGGTGCCGATGACGATCAGGCGCGCGGCCTTCAGACCGTGCGGCGCGATCAGATCGAGCACGTTGCCGTTCTTGCCCTTGAAGCCATCCGCCGCCATCGCGCGGGACACCAGATCGTCGAGCGGCTCCAGCAATCGTTGGGTCGCCGGCCCGAATTCCAGGTCAGGGTCCGTGAATACCACCAGCACGCCTTTGCCCGGCGACGCGAACGATGAGAAACCGACTTTTGGAGCGCCTGCCATGGTGCGTATTGCCCTATCAAACATGTCGTTGCTGGAACCGCCCCATCCATACGGCGCGGCGTGAAAAGGAGCAAAACGATTCGAGCGTTTGCTGTGATAAATCCGCCCGCGATTTCACATCCGCGCCGGCCTTAATTCGGACATTTCCGGCCGCCATTCGGCGCCTGTTAACCATAACGGAACCTTGGCGCCGGCGGATCGTGTTCCGCAGGACACAGCGCCGTGAATCTTGCCCGGTGGTTAACTTTTTTCGATGCATTTTCAACAGCTTTGCCTTGGCTGAGCCATGATGTGAATCGATTATGAATGCTGCTGGAAGC
>JAEYVN010000292.1 GCA_023431725.1 Pseudomonadota bacterium | reverse complement strand
CGTCGCCCAGCGCGTACTTCAGAACGGCATCGCCAAGGTCCGGAACGTCGCGGCGCAACTCGTCCAGCACCGGCTGACCGGCGCCGTTGCTCAATCTGGTTATGACCTCGATGCCGCGGCTTTGACGCGGATCTTCCGGCTGTGCGGCTGCCGGGGCGGCCAGCACCAGCGTGCTGAGCAGTCCGCAACCGGCGCATGCCGCC
Source organism: Pseudomonadota bacterium (assembly GCA_023431725.1). Taxonomy (GTDB): domain Bacteria; phylum Pseudomonadota; class Alphaproteobacteria; order Rhizobiales; family Xanthobacteraceae; genus Pseudorhodoplanes. Next base: position 5,784 of record JAEYVN010000292.1, on the reverse strand, counting down.
ATCGCCGCTGCGGCCAGGGTGAGCTGCATGTTTGCTCCTCGATTGGTGCTCATCAATGCCGCGACCATGCAGCGGACGGGGTCCGAGGCGGTAGACCGATGCTCGCCGGTTATTGCCTGATCCTCCAATCGTGCCTTTATGGGATTTCGTGCGGCTCTCTGGCCGCGTATGTTGCGTGCGGATTTCAGGAGATTTTTCATGACGTTGGATATCGAGAGGCGGACAGATGGAACGGCTGGCCTCAAGGAGCTGGCCGGTCTGATTGATCAATTCTCCTGCGCCGACGGTGTTCACGCGACGGCCATCCCCCGCCTGGCGCTGATCCGGTCATCGCAGCCGACCGAGCCGTTGCATGCCCTGCACCAGCCGGCGCTCTGCATCGTGGCGCAGGGCCGCAAGCAGGTCATGCTGGGCGAGACGATCTATCAATATGATCCGCTGCATTATCTCGTCGTGTCGGTTGACGTGCCGATCATCGGTCAGGTGCTCGAGGCCAGCGCCACGAACCCATATCTGTGTCTGCGGTTGGACCTCGATCCGGTGGTGCTGAGTGCGCTGATCCTCGATGCGGGCGGTGATGACACCGCGCCCCACGATGTGCCGGGATCGAGCCTGCACCTCGATGTGGTGACGCCGGACTTGTTGGATGCGGCCACCCGTCTCGTGCGCCTGCTCGCGACGCCGCGCGATATCGCCATCCTCGCGCCGCTGGCGGAGCGCGAAATTCTGTATCGCCTGCTGCACTCGTCGCAGGGCATTCGCCTGCGGCAGATCGGTCGCGCCGAAAGCAAGCTGCAACAGGTCAATCGCGCCATCGGCTGGATCAAGAAGAACTTCCGCCAGCCTTTCAGCATCGAGCATGTCGCAGCCGAGGCGCGCATGAGCGCATCGGCGCTGCACGAACATTTCAAGACCGTGACGGCGATGAGTCCGCTGCAATATCAGAAGCAGTTGCGCCTCCAGGAAGCGCGTCGCCTGATGGTCAGTCTGTCGATGGATGCCGCAACCGCCGGGCACGAAGTCGGCTATGACAGCCCCTCGCAATTCAGCCGCGAATATCGGCGGCTGTTCGGTGCGCCGCCGGTGCGCGATGTCGCTCGTTTGCGCGACGCATCGGACATGCTGCCGGGCGTGCTGCTGTGAGAGCCGAAGGTGTTTCTGCAACCGTCTTTACGGTTCCTCCACCTTGCGGACGGAAACCGCGCCGGCGCTAACCGAATGGTCTCAATCGGCTGACAGTTTGCGATCTCGAACAGACGACACAACGGCAACCGAAAGTGTCGCGAGGGATGCGTGTCAGCCACCATGCGGACGTCGGAACAATCGTCATCCTTCAGCCAGCGCCGCCGCTGGTTGAGGACGCAATACGTATTTTCACGCAAGCATCTCGATTACACCATCGAGAGCAAGCGCGAAGCCAAGCTGCACAAGCGCGTTGCCTGGGACACGGTCGGTCCGCGTTCGACCTACGTCCGGACGGTCGAGACTGATCGCGAGTTGCACTGGGTGGCGTTCGTCATGACGGCCCTTGCCGCCGTCGCGGTGTTTCGCGGCGGGCCGCAGCCGCTGGTGTTCCTTCTCTATGGCGGTGTCACCCTTGTGGCTCTCGCCGTGCTGTTGCTGACGCAAAGGATCAGGCAGGTTGCCTTCACCGCTATTCCGACTCCCGGTCTGAATGTGCTGGTGCTCGAGGAGCGCAACCACGATGCCATTCTTCGGGAGATCGAAACGCGTCGCGCCGCGTCGCTCGCCATGCTGGCAGAGCCCGCCGATGGCATCAGCGTGCGCGTCTATCTGCGCCGTCTGCGCTGGCTCGTCGAAAATGATGTCCTGACCGCACAGGATGCGATCATTCGCCAGAAGCTTGTGACGCCGGACGGTCTCGACGTGCCGCTCATGCCGCCACAGCCTGACGCAGCGCCCCGGTCTTTTCGACAGCGCCGTCTCGGCATCTCGATTGACGTCAACTTGCTGGCCGATGCCTTCACCTATCGCCGCTCGCAGGTCTTCGGCACGACGGAAAGCGTCAGCATCGCCTATCGCGAGTTGAAGGAACCGGCATCGTTTTATGGCGTCGATCAGCAATATCAGTTGGCGGGCCTGATCTTCGCCTGGTGCGCGATTGCGGTCTTCGCCTGGATGAGCGGTGTGGGCCAGCAGCATCCCGAAGATTATTATGTCGGCGGTGTCGGCTTGCAGCGCGCGATCGCCGATTACGGACCGGCTTTGCTCGTGCTGGCGGTGTGTGCGCCGCTCGTGTCCTGGTTGACGCGGCTGCGCTATGCCGATCCCTATCCGGGCATCCGGCTGCTGCGCGACCGCAACTATGAAGCCTTGCTTGCCGCCATCGAAGAACGCCGGGTCGCTTCGCAGCGGGCCCTGGCCGAACCGGATCCGCTGCTGAGCTTCGAGGAGCAGATGCAGGTCCTCAACGACCTGTACGAAAGCGACGTCATCTCGGACGAAGAACTCGATCGCGCCGCCAAGCGTGCCGCCTTCATTTGCGACAATCCGATGCTCGATCTGCCGGCCGTTCAGCCGGCGTCCCAGCGCCGTCGGCGTGCGGTGCATTAGAACGCTGATTTTTGACAGTTTTGCCTTCGGATGATGCTATAGAGTGGTATCCTCCGAACGGGCAATTCATGTCCGCACCACCCGCTATACCGCGTCTACGGATCGCCTTGCTCGACGTCCTGCGCGGCGTCGCGATCGCGGCGATGATCGTCTATCATTTCTTCTTCGATCTGGAATTTTTCGGACTGGGTGATTTCGGTGTGACGGAGGCGCCGGGCTGGATCGTGTTCGTGCGCACGATCCCGGCGAGCTTTCTCGCCATCGCCGGCATCAGCCTTTATCTGGCGCACCACAATGGCATGCACTGGCGAAATTTCTGGTGGCGCATCGGCTATCTTGTCGCCGCCGCGATGCTGGTCACGGTCATTTCCTATCTCGCCGATCCCGAGGCGATGATCTGGTTCGGTATTCTCCATTGCATCGCCGCCTCGAGCGTGATCGGGCTGCTCTTTTTGCGGGCGCCGCTGCCGGTCATCATCCTTGCGGCGGCCGTTGTGCTGATTGCTCCGTTATTCGCCACACCCGCGCTGAATGTGCCGGTCCTGCTGTGGCTTGGCCTCGGCACCGAGGCGCCTCCATCGAACGATTACAATCCGTTGTTTCCATGGTTCGCCTTCATGCTGATGGGCATCGCCATCGCGCGTTTGCTCGCGCCGCATGCAGCGAAAGCGGTTTGGGCTTACTGGAAACCGATCGATCCACTGACGCGCACACTGGCGCTCGCCGGCCGGCACAGCCTTTTGATCTATCTTCTGCACCAGCCGGTCATGATGGCGGCGCTATTCGGCGTCACGCGGCTGATGGGTGCATGAGAGCATTCGCCCGGCCACGCCTCCAAACACACGGTAACGGTATTAGCTAGACCGGCGTGACGTTTTCCGGTTTGTCGTCTGCTTCCTGATCCTCGACAGGCTGACGTGATGCCAGCAGCAGGATGACAATGCCGATCACTGCCGACAAGATCGAGGCAACAAAGACCGCAATCTTGGCGGCGTCGAAATCGGCCGGCACTCCGAATGTCTGACCGGCAATGAACAGCGACATGGTGAAGCCGATGCCGGCCAAAGCGCCCGCGCCGGCAAGATGAAGCCACGAATATTCCCTTGGCTTGAGTGCTGCGCCCGTCCACACAGCGATCGCACAGAGCAGGACCATGCCGAGCGGCTTGCCGATGGCGAGGCCGGCAATGATGGCGAGCATCAGTTGCCCATGACCGCCGATGACATGTGTCGAGAGCACGACGCCGGCATTGGCCAGCGCAAAGAGCGGCAGCACGAGATAGCTCGACCACGGCTCGACATGGCGCAACAGCCGGTCGGCCGGAGATTCCAGCCGGTCGTGAATGGCATCCAGCCCGCGCAAGGCCAGCGGAGTGGGGCCGTGATGCAATGCTTCATGCGCCCGCTGCGACTCCGCCGTGATGATGGATGTGGCCTGCGCCACCAACGCCTTGAGGTCGGCGGGTGGCAGCGTCGGGATGACCAGGGCCAGCAGCACGCCGGCAAGCGTCGCGTGCAATCCACCGGCATGAACGGCGATCCACAGGAACGCCCCAAGGACGATATAGGGGAGTGCGCGATAGACACCGGCGCGGTTGAGTGCGAACAACGCTCCGTAAAGGATGACGGCAAGCGCAAGCCAGGCGAAATCGATCTTGCCCGAGTAGAAGACCGCGACCACGATGATCGCACCGATATCATCGACGATGGCGGCCGCGGTGAGGAAGATGCGCAGTTCGATCGGCACGCGTGCCCCGAGCATCGCGATCAGCGCGACGGCGAATGCGGTGTCGGTCGCCATCGGTACGCCCCAGCCGTGGGCCCATGGCCCCTGCGGGATGATCAGCACATAGAGCAGGGCGGGCACGGCCATGCCGCCGATGGCACCGGCCACGGGCAGAGCGGCCGAACGGCGCGAGGCCAGCCGGCCGACGGTAAACTCGCGCTTGATCTCGAGACCGACGACCAGAAAGAACACGCTGAGCAGCGCATCGTTGATCCAGTGCCGCAGCGACATGGTGAAGTTCGCGTCGCCGAAGCTGAGACCGAGCGGTCGTTCCCAGAATTCCTCGATCGCGTGCCCAAAGGGTGAATTGGTCACAAGCACGGCGAACACGGTGGCCAGCAACAGCAGCACACCGGTGGATGGGGCCCAGCTTGCAAAGTCGAGTGCGGCGGCCTGCACGCGATGGCCGAGCCGTCCGAGCATTGCGTCGTAGAACGAGGCCTCGTCCCAGGCGCCGTCATAGCGGCGGCCATTGATGAAAAAGGTCGGCGTGAACTTGACGCCGCTTGCCTTGGCGCTGGCGATGTCCTCTTCGACCCTGTGTTTCGAGCGCGCGGTGCTGTCGCCGTGTTCGGGCAGGCCGAGATCGGCCCGGACGACGCGCAGATCCTCCTCAGTGAGTGTCGCCGAGCGCGACATCAGTTTGACATGCGCGTCCCAGAACTGCTCGCGCGTGGCGGCGCATTCGGCGAGTTCGGCGGCGCGCAGCGCGATGTCGCTGCCGGTGATCGGCTTGTGCCGGAACACATAGCGGAGCCGGTCGCCCAGCTGGTCGCGGATGTCGGCGATGTGCTCGTTGGCCCGCCGGCAATAGGGGCAATCATAGCTGCCATATTCGACCAGCGTGATCTCGGCATTGCTGGGGCCGAGGGCGTGGTCGCGGGTCTCGTCAACGGGACGGTCGAGCCAGTTGATCGCCGGATCATGCGCCATGCTGATTCTCTTGCGGAGTTGCATGAGGATTGCGGGCACACGCCACGAAATCAACACCGGAGCGATGCTCAAAATCGGCGTCTTCGCCGCCCTTTTCTCGCCCTGCGACTCCACCCATATTGCGGGGGCATGGCCAAATCTCCCGACAAGCCCAAAAAAGCCAAGGATTACGCGCGCCCGACCCGCTCCAAAGCGCATCTGCCGGACGCGCCCAAGCATGATCCCGCCCTCGATGACCTGCTGAATCCGGCCATTGGCAAGGGCCGCGCCGGCATGGGTTCCGGCACCGGGCTGCAGCCGCCGCCTGACAATTCCTTCGACCGCCGGGCGGACCGCCGTCACGAGCATACCGCGCGCGCCTCGACGCCTGACGGCTTCAGTGAAAAGCCGCAGAGCGGTTATGTCGCGCGTAAGCCCTATGACGCGCCGCCGGTGGCCGGCATCGATCCGGCGCTGGCCAAGGAACTCGGGCTCGATTTTGACGAGGACGCG
>JAEYVN010000239.1 GCA_023431725.1 Pseudomonadota bacterium | reverse complement strand
ACCACTTGCCCGGCATCGTCGACGGCGTCCCGCAGTTGCTCCTGCAATTCGCGCACGACGCGTTCGACTTCGCTGCGCGTATCGGCCGTGCCGGAGGCATCGGACGATGCCGCGGCGCTGCCGTCATCCTCCATGATCGGGACGGATGCGAGTTCGCGCCGCAACGCTTCCAGCTCGTCCTGCATGCTTGCTGCAGCCACGCTTACACCGCCTTGCCGTGTTCAGACTTCGCGAAACAATGAAGCACAAACGTAAATGGCGGCTTGATATCGGGGGCAGACGGTTGCCTTAACCGCCGGGTTACCAGTTCGCTAAGCTTTTCGCCCTAGACTGACGCCGTTTGAAGAACGTCCTTGTCACGCAAAACCATTTTTTCCCGAGAGCATTCAGATGACGATGAAAGCGGTCATCATCCTAATGGGTCTCCTCATCACGGCGAGCGCCGCGCATGCGCAACAGGCGCCCGCTGACGCCCGCACCATCAACGAATGTCTGAAGAAGGCGGAACATGCCAGCGACCTCGGCACGGCCTGCATCGGCCTTATCGCCGAGCCTTGCGTGAAGAAGGTCAACAACGATATCGCCAAAAGCCGGGCCTGCGCGCAGCGCGAACTGGCCGTGTGGACCGTATTGAATGACGCCGCGGTCAAGCGCGTACGCGCCGGCGGCTTCAAGGACATCAGCACCGCCCTGACCGAATCCGACAAGGGCTGGACGCAGCACCGCGACAAGCTCTGCCCGGTCTTCGACAAGATCGAGCCGGGCTTTCTGCCTGGCGACGCCGCCTATTGCCGCCTGCAGACCACCGCGCATCGCGTGCTGCTGCTGCGCAAGCTCGGCAATGCCGTCAACGAGCATTAAAAAGGCAAGCGCTGCTGCGCGATACAAACGCAGCAGCGCTTTCGATTAGTCCAGCTTCGCGCCGGTCGCTTCCACCAGTTCCTTGAAGCGCGCGGTGTCATCGACGATCAGCTTCTTGAACTCTGCCGGCGTCGTGGAGTGCACCTGCATGCCGACCGCCTCGTATTGCTTCTGCACTTCCGGTGATTGCAGCGCCTTGGTGAACCGCGCATGCAGCTCGTTGACGATTGCAGGCGGCGTGGCAGCCGGCGCACACAGACCGAACCAGAAATCGATCGCGAATTGCGGGAAGCCCTGTTCGCCGGTGGTCGGCACCTTCGGGAAGGCCGGATCGCGCTTGTCCGAACCAAGCGCCAGCACCTTGATCTGGCCATTCTCATAGAAGCCTTTCAGGCTCGGAAAGCTGGTCCAGAAATAGTCGATGCGGCCGGCGACCAGTTCGTTGATCGCGGGGCCTGACCCGCGGAACGGCACATGCAAGACCTTCAGGTCATTGACCTTGCCGAAGTAGGCGCCAAGGATGTGACCGCTCGCACCGATCGCCTGCGAGCCATAGGACAGTTCGGTGCCGCGCTCTTTCGCGAGCTTCACCAGTTCCTGCATCGAATTGACCGGCATCGTGCCCGGAACGGCGAGCGCAATCGGCACGCTGACGTAAGTGGTGATCGGCGCGAAGTCCTTCTGCGGATCGTACGACAGTTTCTTGAACAGCCACACATTGGCGGCCATCGCGCCGGACTCGCACACGGCGATGACCGAGCCATCCGGTTGCGAGGTCTTCATCGCATTCAGCGCCACCGCACTGGCGCCGCCAGTCCGGTTCTCGACCACCATCTGCGGACCGCCATTCTGGTTGATCCATTGCGAGACGATACGCACGCCTGTGTCGGCCGCTCCACCGGGAGTGAACGGCACGAGGATACGGACCTGATCGGGAAGCTTCTGCGCCGACGCGCTTGCGATAAAGCAACCGGCCCAGAGTACCGGGCCAAGTACCAGACCAAGGGCAAGCGAACGGCCGGCTTGTGTCAATGTCATCGTCAGGCTTCCTCCACGATCGGCTCTTTGGCCGTTGCTTCATCGGGCCGATAAGAGCCGGTCGGGAGCGCCGGTGTAAAGCGACTTCTTGCAGCGGTCGCGCGGCACAGTCGTTCAGGCGCGACGCAATGTCGCTCAGCTGCCCGCGGCTTCGCCAGACTTTGTAGCGGCCAGCGTCTCGCGCAGCATTTGATTTTCGGTCTCAAGCTGCTTGAGCCGCTGATGGACGGGGGCCAGCGCCTCGCCGATCTCCGCTTCGGTGAAACGCGGCGTGATGAATTGCGGACAATTCCAGTCGAACGCTTCGAGATGCAGCAGCATCACTCGCTCCGCAAAGGCACGAAAGCCCGGCGACGCGACCGCCTCCGCCAGTTCGGGACTGTCCTTCAGGCTTTTGACGTCGCTGCGGGCGAAGATCTTCAGCCGCCGGCGCGCGGCATAATCCATCAGGATCAGCGAGACGCGGTTGTCGGCGGCGAGATTGCCGACGCTGAGATATTGCAGATTGCCGCGAAAATCCGCGAAGGCGAGCGTCTTGTCATCGAGCACGCGCAGAAAGCCCTTCGGGCCGCCGCGATGCTGCACATACGGCCAGCCGGTCTCCGACACCGTCGCCATGTAGAAGCTGTCGCGCTCGGCGATGAAAGCCTTCTCGGGATCGGTCAAGCGATCGAACTGACGATGGCCCTTGAAATCGCTCCAGAGCGACGCCGTGCCGTTGGCCTCCTGCACGGCCTTGACGCTCGGCGTGATGGCGATGTCGAGAAATCCATACGGCATGGCACGCTCCGGTGTTCCTGCCGGCAATCTATGCCCTATCGCATTCATGCATAATTCTGTATTTTCGATAATGATTGTCTCGGATTTCAAGAGGCCGGATGGACCGCTTCGAGGCCATGAGCCTGTTCGTCGCCGCCGTCGAAAGCGGCAGCTTCTCCGCGGCCAGCCGCCGGCTCGGCGTGCCGCTGCCGACCGTCAGCCGCAAGGTCGGCGATCTCGAAACGCATCTGAACACGCGCCTGCTGGTGCGCACGACACGCAAGCTCGCACTCACCGATGCCGGCACCGCCTATCTCGCCGCCTGCAGGACCATTCTCGAACAGGTCGGCGAAGCGGAACGCGCGGCAGCGGGCGAATATGTCACGCCGAAGGGCGACCTCATCATCGCCGCGCCGATCGTGTTCGGGCGACT
>JAEYVN010000227.1 GCA_023431725.1 Pseudomonadota bacterium | reverse complement strand
GTGACGAGGGCGCCCATGGGCGGCCTTTGATCGGTCGCAACCGCCGCGCCTGACAGCGACACGTCGATCAGGCGGCAGCCGATATTCACACCATTGGGCATGATCAGCATCGTCATCGGATTGCGCGGTGCATAGCGGCCGTGCCGCCGATCTTCGGGCGAGGCCAGCAGATGACGGTTGGCCAGCCAGGTCAACTGCGCTGCAAGTTTGTCCCGCTTGCGCATGGTCGCGCCAATGGTGGAGGCAAATCCATTCTCGAAATGGCGCGTCGCCACGCCCTCCAGCCGGCCGACATGATCGATATAGGCAATCACTCGTTCACCGATTTGCGGCGACACCGGCGCCACCACCGCCATGCCGCCGGGGGACATATTGACGACCTGACATGGAAATTCACGACGGTCCGGCAGCATGTAGCGGCCGAGCAGATCGACACGCACGCGCTGGAACCGGCGCCGTTCTTCGCTGTAGGGAAGAATACGCGCACTGCCTTCGGCGTGATTGGTGTTCAAGATGGCCATGTCGTCTACGTCAATGTCGCTGCGCCAATTACGCCACGCAATAAGCGATCACCGCGCGTGATTGCATGCGGCGATTAGAAGCTATTGAATGCTCGTTAACGGACAGTTAGCCCTGACAATTGGCTTAAATAGCCCGACGATTTTGGGCCGGATAGATGACGAATCCTGCGCTCCGCAGAGGAGACGTCTGGCCTGACATGAGTCTGGACGGTCGCGCCGGATCGATGGTCGGGCCGACGTAGCGCAGGTCTTCAAGGTCGATCGCGGCGATCGGACGGGTGCCGATCCAGTAGGGCGCTCCCACTGCGGCTAAGCCGCCCAGAAGACGTGATGTATCGCCGTCTTCGTTGATCAGTGGCAGCAGGATCATTTCCAGATCGAGATGCTCGTTCTCGAGATTGCGGCCGATGACGTGTGCGACGGCGCCAACCTTGTCGGCGGCGACGTTATTCAGCAATTCCTCGATCCGCGGTTGGCTGATCGGTGACCAGAGTCCGGCAAAGGCGCGGCCTTTCAACTCCCTGTCGAACAGCGCGCAGACCGAGCTTCCGGCGAGGCGGAAGGGATGACCGGCTTGGGTGTCGAACGAGAACAGGAAGATGTCCTGCAGGCGATTGCGAATGGCGCCCGGATCGATATCGTCGCGCATCGGCGCGCTGCGCGTGCCACGCAGCGCATTCCAATAGTCGAACAATTCGCGGCTCAGCGCCTGTTTCATCCCGATCCTGTCCCAACCGACCCGCAACGGCGCCAATTTTGTCCCGATGCGGGACAGAAAGGCCGTGTAACAGCGAAGGGCAAGCCAAAGGAGCAGGTCGCGTGCCCGGCGTCCGAGGCAACCTGCTGATATCCTCCGCCGGGCGCTGTTATGGTTAATGGCAGCTTGCGCTGGACGCAAAGGATCAGGCCGCTAGGATCGCCGGCGAACCAGACGACGAGCGCTGCGGCGCTTGGAAATGCGACCAGACGTAATAAGGGGACGTGACCTCGTTTCACGTTGGGACAGTAGCGGGGAGGGCGAAAGCTCTCCCCGCTGCTTTTTTTGGCGATCGTTTCCGGTAATCAGCAACCAATTCTTCGATTTCTCTTGAATATATCGCCACCAAGGGCGACCTATCGCTCTGGATAACCGCCCGAATGCTCTCTCCCATACCCCGTCGCGAACCCATCCTGAATGTGCCCGCCGTTTTGGTCGGCACGCTCGTCGTCCTGTTAGTCGTCCACATTGCCCGACTGTTCATGTCGGAGAACGCAGAAGTTGAGTTTCTTCTGCTGTTCGCGTTTATTCCGGCCCGTTACGACGCCAATATTGTCGCCAACGCGGTATGGCCGGGTGGTCTTGGCGGCGACGTCTGGACTTTCGTCACCTATGCGCTGATCCACGCCGACTGGATGCATCTCGGCTTCAATGCGATCTGGCTCTTGGCCTTCGGCGCACCGGTCGCGCGCCGGTTCGGTCCGTGGCGTTTCCTTGCGTTTTGCGCGGTCACGGCGGCTGCCGGCGCACTCGCGCATCTCGTGACTCACTTCGGCCAATTGGTGCCGATGGTCGGCGCGTCGGGCACCATTTCCGGAATGATGTCTGGTGCGATGCGTTTTGCCTTCAGCGGTCCTTTGCGGTTCGGTGGCTCCAATGAAGCATATCGAATGCCGGCCTTGACCCTGTCTGAAGCATTGCGCGATACGCGCATCCTGGCGTTCATCGCCGTGTGGTTTGGACTAAATTTGCTGTTTGGCCTTGGTTCGCTTCCCATCATCGGCGCCGAACAATCGGTCGCGTGGCAAGCGCATGTCGGCGGCTTTGTTGCGGGCTTGTTGCTGTTCAGCCTGTTCGATCCGGTAAAAACACGGTCCTACCGGAACGATCCACCGTCGCGCGCCGCCTGATTGCGTTGCAGCACATCTGTCGCTGGCCAAGGTGCCAGCGACGTGGAACACTTGATCGTCTCTACGGTTGTCGTTCAGGCGCGGGTGCGGCCCGTCTCTGGCTCGCGTCTTAATCAAGGGAGGCGAACCTAATGACTGTGCAGGCGATCCTATCTCAGAAGGGCAGCGACGTTGCGACGATCGCGCCGACCGCGAAGGTTGCGGACGCCATCCGGATGCTGTGCGAGCGCAAGATCGGCGCACTTGTGATCACCGGCGCTGGCGATCGTATCACGGGGATCGTTTCAGAACGCGATATCGTTCGCACGTTCGGATCGCATGGTGCGGCGGCTCTCGATATGCCTTTGACGGAGGTGATGACGCGCAGGGTCGTGACCTGCGAGCCCAACGACAAGATGGGCGAGATCATGGAGCGGATGACGACAGGCAAGTTCCGCCATCTGCCCGTTCTCGATAACGAGCGCATGGTCGGCATCATCTCGATCGGCGACGTCGTGAAAATGAGGCTGGCGCAACTCGAACATGAGCAGGATGCGCTGCGGGACTATATCCAGACCGCCTGATCGTTACGGACGCGCTTTAGAAAGTTGAAGTGTCGCCGTCACGTCAGGGCGGCGATGGCTTCAGCAACGTCCTCGATCGACCGTTCGGCAGCATGTGCGCCGATCTCGATCGCTTCATGCGCGCGGTGAAAGTCGAACAATCCGATTTTCCCCAGACGCGGCGAAATCATCACGTCCGGCGGATCGCCGGCAAGCCGCGATCGCGTGACGCGATCCTGCATGATGTTGAAGGCATCACCCATAACACTGAGAATGCTTGGGCTGCGTCGGTTGTTGACGAGTTGCCGCTTCAGCAAAAACTCAGGACTGAGAATACGGCGTATTCCCTCCGGGCGTGCGCGCATCTCGTGGAGGACGCGCTCATCCTCCTCGTCAGTGCCGTGATTGGCGATGGTGCCGCCGCGTCCAAAAAGATCGCTGTTGAGATTGACGGCGATCACGAGACGGGCACCAAGCGCGCGTGCCGCCGATACCGGTACTGGATTAACAAGCGCTCCATCCACCAGCCAGCGTCCGCCAAGATGGACAGGCGTAAAGATACCCGGCAACGCGTAGGATGCTTTTGCGGCATCGACAATGCGTCCATGCGTCAGCCAGATTTCATGACCGGTTCCGAGCTCGGTCGCGATGCAGGCGTAACGTTTCGGCAGATCCTCGATCAGCGTATCGCCCAGGGTGCTCTGGAGACGTGCCGCCACCCTGTCGCCGCCGATCAATCCTGAGCCGCCCAGACTGACATCGAGATAACTTAAGACGCCACGTGTCGTGAGCCCGCGGGACCAGTCTTCCAGTTCGGGCATCTTTCCGTGTGCGTAGCAGGCACCGACAACGGCCCCGATGGAGGTGCCGACTACGATGTCTGGTTCGATGCCGTGTTCGGCGAGGACACGCAGCACACCGATATGGGCGAAACCACGCGCTGCGCCGCCGCCCAAGGCAAGCCCGACACTCGGCTTGGGCGGTGATTTCCTCTCGGTCGTCGCCTCGACGGCGCGGTCACCATTCGCGGTGCGGCGGATCAGAGCCTGGAACACGGTTATCCCTCTATCGAGATGATTGGGCGGCGGATGGTTCGAAACAAGGGGATTTGCCGAAAATTTGCGTGAATGGTGAAGGAAGCGTCAGGCCCTGCTGGGACGGACAAGCCGGAACTCGCTCTCGACCACGGCGTAATTATGGTAGCCGCAGCGCGCGATCGGCTTCATGGCGGCGGTATCGAGCAGCCCGTCCTTGATGAACTGATCATCGATATGGACGCCGATCACTTGCCCGAACACCACGTGGCAATCGATCGAGCGGCCTTCGATGTCATTGATCGGCACGATCTGGAGAAGCTGACATTCCAGTGCGCAGGGCGATGCCGCGACGCGCGGCGGCTTCACCAGACGTGACGGTGCCGCAGCCAGTCCGGCTTGTTCCATCTCGTTCACACCGCGCGCCATTGGTGCCGATGTCCTGTTCATGGCATCGCGCAGATCCCAGGTCGCGAGATTGCAGACGAACTCCTTCGTCTCGGTGATGAAGGCGAGCGAGTCCTTTCGGCCTTCGCTCGAGAACATGACAACCGACGGCCGGCTCGAAACGCCATTGAAGAACGAGTAGGGCGCAAGGTTGATCTCGCCCTTCGCGCTCATCGACGTGATCCAGCCGATCGGACGCGGTGCAATAATCGCTTTGACCGGATCGTGTGGCAGGCCGTGATCGTTCTTGCGCGCGTCGTAGAACATGAAGGTTTCCGGTCTCGGGTGGATCAGTTATGACGAAGACGAGGCGCCGATCAGAAGCGCCCGCAAGACTAGGGCGAGGGAAAATGAATTTCGTATCTATACTACGTGCGTCGTCTATCGCGGCACTGACCGCCCTGGCATGGACGGTCTGCATCAACGGAGCCCACGCGCAGTCCGCGGGCAAAACCATAACGATCATCGTTCCCTACACCCCCGGAAGCGGCCCTGACATCCTGGCGCGTCTTCTGAGCGAGGAACTCCAGCAGCGCTGGGGCCAGCCGGTCGTGGTCGATAACAAGCCGGGCGCGAGCGGCAGCCTTGGTGCGTCGCAGGCCATGCGTGCCGAGCCGGATGGTCAGACCATCATGATGACCACCAATCCGTTCACCAACAATGTCGCGCTGTTCAAGACCTTGCCCTACGATCCGTTGAAGGGCTTCGAGCCGATCGTATTCGCCGGCAGCGGGGCGCTTGTGTTGACTCTGCATCCGTCGGTGCCGGCGAAGAACACGCAGGAATTCATCGCCCATGCGAAGGCCAATCCGGGCAAGATCAATTACGGATCACCGGGGCATGGCACGCCGCATCATCTGGCGATGGAGCTGTTCAAGCAGATCACCAAGACGGACATGAAGCACATTCCGTATCGCGGCTCGGCCGGCGCGACTCAGGATCTGGTCGGCGGCCATGTCGATGCGGGCTTTCAGGCGATTCACGTCATCCTGCCGGTGGCGCGCAACAATCAGGTCAAGCTGATCGCAACGGCGTCCAAGGATCGTCAGCCGATCGCGCCGGAATTGCCCTCGTTGGCGGAGCAGGGCATGCCCGGCTTCCATGTCGATCTCTGGTATGGCGTGCTGGCGCCAAAAGGCACGCCGAAGGACATGGTTGCGAAATACAACACCGTCATCAACGAGATCCTGGCACAGCCTTCGGTGCAGGAGCGGCTCGGCAAGCAGGGCATCGTTGTTGGCGGCGGCACGCCGGAGCGCCTGCGCGATTTCCTCGTCGAGGAAACCGCGAAGTGGCAGAAGGTCGTGAAGGAGGCCGGGATTACACCCGACTGATTTTACTGACCGTAACGGGTCACGATGTCCGACAAGGCCGGTCGCGGGCGATCTTCCGGCGGCTTGGCCGGATGTCCGATATGCACGAAACCGGCAATGCGCTCGCCGTCCTGAAGGCCGAGCGCTTTCAGGATGCGCGGATCGTAAGCGTACCATTCGGTGATCCAGCTTCCGGCATAGCCCATCGCATGGGCCGCGGTCAGGAGATTCATGGCCGCAGCGCCGGCCGAGAGGACCTGCTCCCATTCCGGAATCTTCGGATGCTGGATCGAGCGGCTGACGACGCCGATGACCAGCGGCGCACGCGCAAAGCGACCGCGCTCGAATTCGATCTGGTCTGCGGTCGCGTGCGGCCGGTCCGCCTTGAACGCCTCCACGAGCTTTTCGCCGATCTGCTTGCGGGCATCGCCCTCGAACAGGATGAAGCGCCACGGTGCCAGTTTCCCGTGATCGGGAACCCGGGATGCGATGGTGAGAAGCGTTTCGATATCTGCTTCGGTGGGCGCGGGGCCGGTCAATTCGATCGGCTTGACCGAACGGCGAGTGGAGAGCAGGGGCAGGGCTTCAGTCATGATGTGATGCGGCTATCACAGCCGCTTTCCTGTTACAAATGTGCGGTAAACCACACGAGGCTTGAATTCGCCGCGATTTCCGCCGACAACGCGGCCATGAGGTTCCATGGTGCGACGGCCGGGCGGGCAGCGGCGCTGATGGCATTTGCCATCACGATCCTGCATATCGTGCCGGTCTTGGCGCAGCCCTTCACCAGCAGCACCGGTTCGGGCGCGCCCATGCCAATTGGCCCGGGTTCGGCGCCTCCCGCCGCAAATCTCGCGGTTCCAGGACCGTCCGATGTCCTGCGGCCGCCAGCCAATATTCCAGTACCTGTCGCGCCACTGCCACCGCCGCAGCTCATGGAGCGCAGCCCGGCAAACGTGCCGCTGCAGCAGACGGCTCCCGCCGTTCCGGCGGGGCAGGTCGCGCTCTATCTGAATGCGCGTTTCGGGCGCGACATGCCGCAGATCCCGAGTGGGCTCGTCTGGCGCGTCTATCCGGAGCGCCCCGACAACACCGGGGCGATGCGTCTGATTCGCGAGGACAAGACATCCGCGCCCACCATGTTGTTGCCGCCCGGCAGCTACATCATCCACGCCAGCATCGGTCAGGCGCAGGCCCTCAAGAAGGTGCAGCTTCGGGCGGAAACGGTCCGTGAGACCTTCGACATTCCGGCTGGCGGCATCCGGATCGAAGGCAAGGTCGGCGACGCCCGCATTCCGTCCGGGCAGATTCATTTCGACATCTACAAGGGCAGCCAGTTCG
>JAEYVN010000184.1 GCA_023431725.1 Pseudomonadota bacterium | reverse complement strand
CCGGCCTGATGAAGATCGGCGACCAACTGACGTCAGACTGGACCAAGAAGGCAGGACAGGACGGGGCGGCGGTGATCGCGAATTACAAGAAAATGTAATCCGGATTGGTTGAACCGCGGACGGCGGCCGCGGTTCAGATCACCAGCGACACGAGCATCGCGACCACGGTGGCGCCCATCAGCGCGGTCGCCCCCCAGCCGGCAATCATCAGCCGCGGGGTCGCGCGAAAGCGGCCCATCGCGTCTTTGTGCCAGACGATCAGCATCATCATGACCATGATCGGCACGGCGATCACGCCATTGATGACGGCGCTCCAGATCAGCAGTCGGATCGGATCGATCGGTGTGAAGGTGAGGCCGAAGCCGATCACCGTGGCCGCGGCAATGATACCGTAGAAGCCGATGGCATGCGGAAGCCGTGCCTCGAGTGAGGACGGCCATTCGTAGAATTCGGCGACCGCATAGGCGGCCGAGCCTGCCAGAACCGGTATGGCCAGCAATCCGGTGCCGATGATGCCGAGTGCGAACAGCAAAAATGCGAAATCGCCGGCGATCGGGCGCAGAGCCTCGGCGGCGTCGGCGGCGGTGTTGATATTGGTGACGCCGTGCACGTGCAGCGTTGCCGCCGTGGTCAGCATGATGAAATAGGCGATCGTATTGGAGAAGATCATGCCGACGCTGGTGTCGATCTTCATGCGCTGGATCTCCTCGGCGCCGCCGCTCGACATCTTGTTGAGCGGACGCTTGCGGCCCAGGCGGTTCATGTCTTCGACCTCCTGCGAGGCCTGCCAGAAGAACAGATACGGACTGATCGTCGTGCCGAGCACGGCCACGAGTAGCGTGAGATAATCCGCGGTCAGTTCGATCCTGGGCAGGAAGGTGCCGAGTATGACCTGTTGCCATGGAATGGTGACGGTGAAAACGACGCCGACATAGAGAAACAGCACCAGCGTCAACCATTTCAGGAATGGCGCATAGTGCCGATAGCGCACGAACACCTGCAGCAGCACGGAACCGGCCGCAAAGATCAGAGCGTGTTCGTGCCGCAGGCCGCCCACCACGAGATAGGCCGCCTCGGCCATCGCCGCGATGTCGGCCGCGATGTTGATGATGTTGGCGATCAGCAGAAGGGTGACGAGACCGAACAAAATGTTGCGGCCATAAAGGGCCTTGGCATTGGCGGCGATCCCCTTGCCGGTGGTGCGGCCGATATGGGCGCTGACAAGCTGAATGGCGATCATGAACGGCGTCGTGAGGAAGACCGTCCAGAGCAAGCCAAAGCCGAACTGGGCGCCGGCCTGCGAATAGGTGGCGATGCCGGATGGATCGTCATCGGCCGCGCCGGTGACCAATCCCGGCCCCAGCTTGGACAACAGCGAAGGCTTCTGTCTCGCGTAATTCAGCCGCTTCTGCCCATCCATATCGGCACCATGCAGATGGCGTGTTGATTGCCCGATTGATCGCGGGCCCGGCACGACAGCCTGCTCGATTTAATTGGGAGCAGCAACCCGCATGCGTGTGCCAATGGCCACCGTGATGACGACAGCCGTTGCAAAGAGCAGCGTCTGCCAATCGAGCTCCTCGCCGGCAAAGGTCGCGGCAATCAGCACCACCAGAAACGGCTGCAGGAGCGAGATCTGTCCGACCCGGGCGATGCCGCCCATAGCCAGTGCCGCATTCCAGAGGAAGAAAGCGGAATACTGAGCGACCAAACCGACATAGAAGAGGGCGGCCCAGCCGCGCGGGGTGATCGCGCCGACGTTGTCCGGCCAGGTCACAATGGTGGCGACGATCGCAATCGGCAGCGAGAAGGCGACCACCCATGAAATCACTTCCCAGCCTGGCATGATGCCGCTGAGACGTCCGGACAACGTGTAGCCAATTCCGCCACAGGCGACGGCGATCAGCAGCAGCGCATCGCCGATCGACAGCGTATGTCCGCCACCGCGATAAAGCGCAAAGGTCATCACCAGGGCCGAACCGATCACCGCTGCAATCCAGAAGCCGCGGCTCGGGCGTTCGCGCTGGATGAGGGCCGCCGCAGCGGCGGTGGCGAGCGGCAGGATGCCCATGATCACCCCGCCATGCGAGGAGGGCACCGTCACCATCGCGATCGCAGCGGCGAGTGGAAAGCCGAGAACGACCACGAAGGCGCACAGCAGCAATGGCAGGATTGCAGCGCGTGGCGGCAGCTTGCGGCGTGTCAGGATCAGCGTCGCCACGCCGGCCAGTCCGGCGATCAGGGCGCGGATCGAGGTGATGAAAAAGGGCGTGGTGTCGAGCAGCGCAATGCGGGTGGCCGGCAGCGTCGCCGCGAACAGGCAGACGCCCAGCACGCCGAGCAGCACTCCGAGATTTTGCCGGTTGGATAACATCGCGGGGGCTGTAGCCGTGATCGCGACATCCAGCCAGTGCGGCGCACGCACAGGGCTTATGCGCGAGCCCGTCGCACGAAATCGTTTTCTGGCGAAATCGTTTTCTGGCATCGAGAAACTGGTGAGGGCCCGATGCGTGTCCGCACCGGGCCCTCCTCAAGTCATCAGCCGACCTATAAGCCGGGTTCTGTATGGCTTGCCGCGTGAGCGGCAAACGTGACGGCCATTCATCTGGGACGCCGGTTGCCCGGCGCCTCAAGCAACCTACCCGAGCGGCTGGTCCGGACGGACCCGAGACCGAAGTCTCGCACCGCTCCTATTCGGTTTTGCTCCCGGTGGGGTTTACCGTGCCGTTTCCGTTGCCGGAAACGCGGTGCGCTCTTGCCGCACCGTTTCACCCTTGCCGCAGGCTGATACGCAACGCGCCTGAGGCGGTCTACTTTTCTGTGGCACTGTCCCTAGGCTTCTCGACCGCAAAGCGGACGACAAACCCGCCGGACGTTATCCGGCACCGTTCGTCCGTGGAGCCCGGACTTTCCTCCCCGCCGCCCTTTCGGGACTATGGCGGAGCGGCCGTCCGGTCGACTGACGCAGGAAGGCATGGGGACGAAACAGGGGGGCGTCAACCCCGTCCAGCGGACGTTGTTAGCGGATGGTGACTGCGCGCGGTTAAGGCGCGAGAGGAACTTCGGGCTCGATTTGGGGAAGACGATGGCCCTTGAGCGCTTCCAGCAGCGTTCGCAACGTGACCAATGTCGATACGTCGAGGCGACCGTCGCAGAGCTCCGGACGGAAGTGCCGCTGAAACGCAGTCACCACGTCGTGCGTCAGCTGATCGAAATCGCCGGTGACGGGAACGCCGTAGCCATATTCCTGCAGCGCTGACTGGAAGCTGCGGATCGCATTGCCGCTATCGCCCAGTGCGAAGCTCGGGCCCGGTTTGATCGGCGCGGGCTTCACCCAATGACCGACGCCGGACATGTGCAAGGTCATCCACGGAAATTTTTCTCCGGGATCCTGCTTGCGCGATGGTGCGGTATCGGAATGCGCAAGAACGCGCTCCGGCTTGATGCCCCGCCGGCGCAGGATGGCGCGGCACAATGAGGTCACCGCAGCAATTTGCCGTCGCGGAAAGTCCGGGTAGCCGAATTCGTGACCGGGATTGACGATCTCAATGCCGATGGACGACGAATTGATGTCGGTCTCGCCGGCCCATGATCCTTCACCTGCATGCCAGGCACGCCGCTCCTCGGGCACGCATTGGATAATGCGTCCCTCTTCGGTCACGACATAATGGCAGGAGACTTCCGAATCCCGCGCGCATAGCCGCTTCAGCGCCGCATCGGCACTGGTCATGCCCGTATAATGCAGCATCAGGATATCAGGTCGCCGGCCGCCGGCGCGCTCGCCATGATTGGGCGACGGCACGACCTCATGGACCAGCATGGTATCGGCTTCGAAAGTCATACGCTCATGTTTGCAACGCCCAATGAGGCGAAATTGTAACGCATGATTCCGGTCATCATGCAAAAGTCGAGCTGAATGCAAAAGTCGCGGGGAATGCAAAAGAAATGGCGGCCGGTACTGGACCGGCCGCCAAGTTTCCAAGGTGCATCACCTCAGTGGGAGAGACTGGGTTATTTCGGTGCCGGGCGGCTCGTGCCGCCTGAGGGTTGCGATGCCGAACGGGCCTTCGAATCCTGATCGCGCTTGGATTCAAATGCTGCGGCCTGCTGCAACTGATCCTTCGTCATGTTCAGTTTGAGCTTCACGTCGTCCGATGCCGTGTTCGAGGCAGAACCGGTCGTTGAACCGGTGTTGGCCGGCATCACCTGGAAGGACGACGGAGCAAGCGCGACATTTTTCGCGCCGAGACCGAGGAAGCCGCCGACGCCGACCACGTAGCCGACGATGTTGCCGTTCTTGTCGAACAGGATGTCAGCCACGTCACCGATCTTCGCGTCATCCGGGCCGATCACGTCAACGCCAATGAAGCTGGACGACAGCCACTGATCCGTTGCCTGCGAATTGATGAACTTCGCATCGCCCGGAGTTCCGGCGCGCGGCGCAGTGGTTGCGGACGGTGCAGTCATCGTATCCGACGACGATGGTGTTTGAGCTGCTGCAGCGCCGATCATCATGGTGCTCAACGCTGTGGTGATCATGACCTTCTTCAACATAGATCGCTCCTTGGTGCGAAATGAAAAACTGGCGGGCCACGCATGGGCCGTCACGGGACGACAAATCTTCAGTGCGTGGTGCGCTTGAGCGCTGCTGAGCAACGCATGTCATGCGCAGCTGTTCCGGCAGAAGGTGAGATTGTGACTCAATGTCACGACGCGCGGCCAGAAACGCGGAGCGTGAGATGTGAGCGAATGCGAAGAGAAAGAAAAAAGAAAAATGGTGCGGAACTATATCGGCTTCAACGTGTCTTGCGCAGATGCAATGAATCTTCTCGTCAACGCGCTTCAGTCATGAGCAAACGCACGGGCAAGGCGGAATGCCCGATAGGTAAACGCCGGTGCAAAGTGAGTGGCCTCCGAGCTGCAAATTTCTGATTGAGCACGGAACTGGCGACCGGGTTTAACCTTCCTTAAGCATAACGGGGCTCAATAGGGACGATGCCGCGTCAAAGGGCGTGGCCCAGTTCGGTTCCATTGACGCCCATTTGATCCCATGATAGCCCATGCTTACCCATCCCGGCACGGCGGGCTTTATGGATCGCTCATTGGACCGGTTTTTCTCCCATTTCATCCTTCGGCTCGATGCCAAGGGCCGGATATCCGTCCCTGCGTCCTTCCGCGCCGTGCTGGCGCAGGAGGGCGGGGAAAGCCTGTTCTGCTATCCGGCGCTGGATCGGCCGGCGGTGGAGGCTGGCGGCCGGGCGTTGCTGGCGGAGATCGAGGATCTGATCGGCCGGTTTCCGCCCTTTTCCGACGAGCGCGAGCAATTCGCCACGGCGCTCTACGGAACCAGCGAGATGTTGAAGATCGATGCGGAGGGGCGGGTGACCCTCAGCGAACAACTGAAGGATCATGCCGGGATCATGGACGCGGCGGCGTTCGTTGGTCTTGGTCACAAATTCCAGATCTGGGCACCCGATCGCTTCAGCGCCCGCCTTTCCGAGGCCACCGGAAAGATGCGGGCTCTGCGCAAGCGGTTGGGAGCCGAGCGTGCGGCAGACCCGCAAGGAGCACGGGAATGATGACGGGCCGCGACAGCGGTGACGCTGTCGATGGCGGACTGGCCCGGCACATTCCCGTGCTCGCTCGACCCGTGCTCGATTATCTTTCGCCGCGCGACACTGCCATCTACATCGACGGGACTTTCGGTGCTGGCGGCTATAGCCGCGCAATCCTTGCCGCGGCCGATTGCAAAGTCATCGGTATCGACCGCGATCGGACAGCGATTGCCGGCGGCCAGGATCTCGTCGCGCAGGCGGGCGGCCGGCTGACACTGGTCGAGGACCGGTTTTCCAATCTCGACGAAGTGGCGCAATCGCTCGGCCATGACGCGGTCGATGGCGTGGTGCTGGATATCGGCGTCTCCTCGATGCAGTTCGATGAAGCCGAGCGCGGCTTCTCGTTCCGCTTCGATGCGCCGCTCGACATGCGCATGGGCGGCGAGGGACCGAGTGCGGCCGACCTCGTCGCGGCTGCGTCCGAGCGCGATCTGTCCTTCATCATCGCCGTGCTCGGCGAAGAGCGGTTTGCGCGCGGCATCGCGCGCGCAATTGTCCGTGCACGCGCCGATGCGCCGATCCGAACGACGAAGGAACTGGTCGCCATCATCGAACGCGTGGTGCGGGCGAAGCCCGGCGCGATCCATCCGGCAACGCGCACGTTTCAGGCGCTGCGCATCTTCATCAACGAGGAATTGTCCGAACTCGCCATTGCCTTGTCGGCGGCGGAACGCATTCTGAAGCCGGGCGGCCGGCTGGTCGTCGTGTCGTTCCATTCGCTGGAAGACCGCATCGTCAAGACCTTCCTCGCCGAGCACAGCCGCGTCGTGGCGGGGTCCCGCCATGCGCCGGAGTTGCACGGCCCGGCTCCGACGTTTGCGGCTTTGACGAAAAAGCCCGTCATCGCCGACGACGAGGAAGTGGCCGCCAACCCGCGCGCGCGCTCCGCGAAATTGCGAGCGGCCGAACGCACCGGCGAGCCGGCGCGCGAGGCGGACATCACCGACCTTCTGCCACGCCTGCCGTCGCTCGACGATGCGATGCGAGGTGACCGATGATTCTTCGTATCATCCATGCTTCGGTCATTGTCGCGCTGATCGCGGGAGCGACCTACGTTTTCGACATCAAGTTCGAATCCACGATGCAGGCGGAACGGCTGGCCAAGATCCGCGG
>JAEYVN010000139.1 GCA_023431725.1 Pseudomonadota bacterium | reverse complement strand
CCGCCGATCCATCCGGTGACTTTCAGCAGGATCGATGTCAGCATCTCAGCAATCCCTCTGTCCGATCCGGCCCGTCGTCACGGCGCGCAGAACAACGGTCACCAGCCCGAGCGCGGTGATGATCTTGAGCGCATGCTCGGGCGGCAGCAGCGGCGTGATATCGACAAGCTGCAGCGCGCTCAGAATATCGAGCGCGACGCCGGCAATTGTGATCGCACCGCCGAAGATGACCGTGCGCCAGCCTTTGAGGCTTTGGCGAAGCCGGTCCATCATGCGCGCATCCGACACCGCGACGGCCTCCTGCCTGCGCTTGTGCCACCATGTCCAGCCGACCCATCCGGCAATGGCGAGGACAAGAGCGATGCCGATCGTCATGACGACAATGGATACCGGCGCACCGAGGCCATGGAAGACCTGCGCCAATGCGCCGCCCGTCGCAATGGTCGCTGCGGTCGTCGTCGCACGCGCAGCCGTCGGCGCCGGAACGCTTCCCTTGCCGGCTACGGTCGTCGACGTTGATGGCGCGAAGGCATCGCCTTTCGCCATCGCCAGGGCATCGCGTCTCACCTCGGCCACGCGACGTCCCCACCCTGCACCGAATACCGGCCAGGTCTTCAGCGACTTCAGAAAGGCAAGCCGCTCATCGCAGATCCTTGCGATGAGATCGGCCGGATTGTTCGAGCGCACGGCTGCAATGGTCGCATCGCTGATGGTGCTGCCGACGGTCTGTCCGATGAGGCGTTGCAAGACCTTGGCCGCGCGCGCGATGCCCGAATTCACGCCATAGTCGAACAGCGCATAATCGAGACCGGCCGGCAGTTCGTCGCAACGCAACGCATTCCAGTAATCGGCCTTGTAGATGGCCTTGGCGTCGGCGAGCGGCATCGCCCGCACCTCGGCCACGGTCACGGCGCGGCCCTTGAAACGCGCGTAAGTGGCGATGGTGATTCCGAAATTGGTGGCGCCGCCGGGATCAGACGGATGGTTGGCGAAACCGCCTTCGTGTTTCAGCACGCGCGTCAGCGACGCGTCATAATTCGAAGCAGTCATGTGCTGCTCCTCAAAGATCGAGCTTGAGCGGCCATTTGCCGAACCAGTAACGATACAGCGACAAGCTTCCGACCTGGGCGATGACAATCGCCCAACCGATCCACTCCATGTCGATCTCCCAAAAACGGAAAAGTTGCGCCTGCGCGCTCAGGCAGCGGACTGTCGCTGCGCCGCCAGTCCGATGATCTCGTCGATCACCCGTTGCTGAAGCCCGGCGTCGTCATCGATCGCGCTATGCAAGGTTGCGATCTGCTCCTGGATCAATGCGCCCTTGAAGCCGGGCGCCGCCTTCAACAGGCCGCGGCCGAGCGGACTGATCTTCTGATAGAAGCACAGCACCCGCGCGACATTGACCGGAACCGGCGGTGGCCCGAACAGCAGACGAAAGCTCGTCGGATCGAAGCACACCACGAGTGGAACAGCGATACCGGCACCGGCGAGGTTCACCGCAACCTTCAAGGCCGCGTCCGCACCCATCGAGTGCCCGATCAGGACCGGACGCTGTCCTTCACGCGCGGCAGCAACCGCCGCTTCGGTGATCGCCCCCACATCGCCATAGGGCCGCAGAAGCGATCCCTGGTCATGGACGCTCGCAGTTATGCCGGCCGCTCGCAGCTTGCGTGCGATCGCATCCATGCCGGCCGAAAAGAAAAAGGGCCGGCCACCGGCCAGCCCTCTGATCAGAAAAACGCGCAGCGGCGCATCATGAAGTGTTGTCATAGGATCGTTCCCGCTCCGGCAGGTCGTAACCATGAAGTCTCGCTGCCGCCTCGATGATCGGCCGCACCATTTCGACCTCCTCCGGCGAAAGATTTTCCCGCCAGCGTTCGACGCGCGTCGTATGGTCCTGCCGCGACCAATGCACCTGATGCCTGGCTTCGTAGCTCGCCGGCGATTTCGCATTGCTGACCTTATCGACCCAGGCCGCGATCGCATCGGCACATTCGAATGCACTGACGCCGATCCTGTCGCAGACCTGCCGTGCGAAATGATGCGGGTCACTGACGAGGTCTTCGTAATGCGCCACCGCCGCCATATCCTTCACGGCCAGATAGCCGGTCTCGTTGATATGTTGCCAATGACGCGCGCATTGCATGACCAGCGGACGCGTCTGCCACTCTGCATAATCCGGCGGCTTTGGATTATGCGACCAATCAGCGCCGATGCCGGGCCGAAGCGAGCAGATCGCATCAAGCGGATGGCGGATCTGCCAGAAGATCACGCGCGGCTCCGGCACGATCGCCAGCAAATCCTCGATCAGGAACGGAAGCCCCGGCGTCATCCGTTCTCCCGCCGGGAGCTTGGGCACTTTCATTGCAACGGGGCCGGCTCCGAAATCGATGCTGCGCAACGCATCAAAACGCGGCTCGAAGCGATACCGGCCGCGATAAGGCGGCAGATGCTCGAACAATTCACCAAAGATCGACGTGCCGCTGCGTCCGCAACCGAGTATGACGACATTGGCGCTCATGGTCGCTTCAGCCACTGACGCTGACTCTTGCGGGGCTTCAGACGAAGCTGCATCCGGTCGAGACCGCCGACGTTGATGGAAACGTCCTCGCCAAGTTCGAGAATGGTATAGGCGCCCGACGGATGAGGATGCGTCGTAAAG
>JAEYVN010000078.1 GCA_023431725.1 Pseudomonadota bacterium | reverse complement strand
GCCAGACACTGGTGTTTCATCGCGTCAGCACCTAGGTGGGTTCGGTATGACGGATTCCGAAGCCAATCGCTTTTCCGCCCGTGCCCGTCGTTATGCGCGCGTGGGAACCGACGTCGGTGGGGTCGCGGCGCGGATTGCCGGCGCGCGGCTTTTCGGCGTGAGTCTGGATCGGGCCAAGAACGCCGCACAACTGGCCGCGGCACTCGGTGGTCTGAAGGGCCCGATCATGAAGGTGGCGCAACTGCTGTCCACGATCCCGGATGCTCTTCCGCAGGAATATGTCGCCGAACTTGGCAAGCTACAGAATGAAGCGCCGCCCATGGGCTGGGCCTTCGTCAAGCGGCGCATGATCGCGGAACTTGGCGCCGACTGGCAATCCAAATTCGCGGAGTTCGAACACAAGCCTGCCGCTGCCGCATCGCTTGGTCAGGTGCACAAGGCCCGCGCGCATGACGGCACCTTGCTCGCATGCAAATTGCAATATCCGGACATGCAGTCGGCCGTTGAGGCCGATCTCAAGCAGCTCAATCTTCTGTTCGCGCTCCATCGCCGCATGGAGCCGGCGATCGACACCAGTGAGATCAACAAGGAAATCGGCGAGCGTATCCGCGAAGAGCTGGACTATGTGCGCGAGGCCAAGCACGTCGGGCTTTACCGCGAGGTGTTGTCGGACACCGACCTGATCCGCGTGCCGCGCGTGTGGCCAGGCCTGTCCTCAACGCGATTGCTGACGCTCGACTGGCTCGATGGCAAAAAGCTGCTAACCTACAAAGACGCGCCGCTCGAACACCGCAACCGGATCGCCCAGGCGATGTTCACGGCCTGGTGGTTTCCTTTCAGCCGCTTTGGCGTCATCCACGGCGATCCCCATCTCGGAAATTACAGTGTGTTCGAGGAAGGCGGGGCCCCGGGCGGCATTAATCTTCTAGACTATGGCTGTATCCGTATATTCCCGTCACGCTTCGTCGGCGGTGTGGTCGATCTGTATCAGGGGTTGCGCGATGGCGATGATGCCAGGGTTGTTCACGCCTATGAGACCTGGGGCTTCAGGAACCTATCGCGCGAGTTGATCGACATTCTCAATATCTGGGCTCGCTTTATCTATGGCCCGCTGCTGGACGATCGCGTTCGCAGCATCGCCGACGGTGTCAAACCTGGCGAGTACGGTCGCCGCGAAGCCTTCCGCGTCCATCAGGCGTTGAAGGAAAAGGGGCCGGTCACGGTGCCCCGCGAGTTCGTGTTCATGGATCGCGCCGCCATCGGCCTCGGCGGAGTTTTTCTCCATCTGCACGCCGAGTTGAATTTCTACCGTCTCTTCAATGAGGCGATCGAAAATTTCTCTGTGGATCAGGTGGCGTCGCGTCAGGCGGCCGCGTTGGAGAAAGTAGGGCTTTTTTCGATCCTATGAGTACGATTTTCACCACCCCGAATTCCGTACCGTTGCCCTTGCACCACAATTGCGGTAACCGGATTGGGAATTAACGCCTTACGGGGACCAGAATGGCTGACCACAGCGAAGTGGCCTATACGACGGCTGACGGCAACGACTACAAGGAACACGAGCGCACCTACCTTGCGTTTCTGACCCTCGCCAAGTGGGGGACCGGTATCGTCGTCTTTGTTCTTGTTCTGATGGCCTATTTCCTGGTCTGACATCTGGCTGAAGGGGCGGGGGCCACGATGAAAATTGCCGTAGCTGCGGAGTCCGACAAGGCCGAGCCGCGTGTCGCCGGCACGCCCGAGACGGTCAAGAAGCTGATCGGCTTCGGCGCCGAAGTCGCGGTCGAGCCTGGCGCAGGTATCCAGTCCGGCATTCTGGACGCCGACTACACGGCGGCTGGTGCGACGGTGTCGAAAGACGCGGTCAAGAACGCCGACATTGTTCTGCGCGTCCGGCGTCCGTCTCCTGAAGAATTGCTGCTCTGTAAAGAGGGCGCGCTGGTCATTGCGATCATGGACCCGTACGGCCATGAAGCCGCGCTGAAGGGCATGGCCGATGCCGGCCTTGTTGCCTTTGCAATGGAGTTGATGCCGCGCATCACCCGCGCCCAGTCCATGGACGTGCTGTCGAGCCAGGCGAATCTCTCCGGTTATCGCGCCGTCATCGATGCGGCGGCCGAATACGGCCGCGCGCTGCCGATGATGATGACCGCGGCCGGCACGGTGCCGGCGGCCAAAGCCTTCATCATGGGTGTCGGCGTCGCCGGCCTGCAGGCGATTGCGACCGCGCGCCGTCTCGGTGCGGTGGTGACTGCGACCGATGTGCGACCGGCGGTGAAGGAACAGGTCCAGAGCCTCGGCGCGAAATTCATCGCCGTCGAGGATGACGAGTTCAAGCAGGCCGAGACCGCTGGCGGCTACGCCAAGGAAATGTCGAAAGAGTATCAGGCCAAGCAGGCCGAACTCGTTGCCGAGCACATCAAGAAGCAGGACATCGTCATCACCACGGCGCTCATTCCGGGCCGCCCGGCGCCGCGCCTGATCACCAAGGAGATGGTGGAATCGATGCGGCCGGGCTCGGTCATCGTCGATCTTGCCGTCGAGCGTGGCGGCAACGTCGAAGGCGCCCGCCCGGGCGAAGTCGTCAACGTCAACGGCGTGAAGATCGTCGGCCATCTCAACGTGCCGGGCCGTCTCGCCGCGTCGTCGTCGGCGCTCTATGCCAAGAACCTGCTGACCTTCCTCGAAATCCTGATCGACAAGAAAGAAAAGAAGCTGGCGATCAAC
The DNA here is from genome assembly GCA_023431725.1 of Pseudomonadota bacterium. Lineage (GTDB taxonomy): Bacteria > Pseudomonadota > Alphaproteobacteria > Rhizobiales > Xanthobacteraceae > Pseudorhodoplanes. Next base: position 3,983 of record JAEYVN010000078.1, on the reverse strand, counting down.
TGGGACGACGAGATCGTCAGGGCGACGGCGCTCACGCGCGACGGTCAGATCATTCACCCGAATTTCCAGCCGAAGGGCCAGGCCTAAGGAACGACCGCAATGGAACATGTCGATCCTTTCGTTTTCCAGTTCTCAGTTTTCGTGATGGCCGTTTTCGTCGGCTATTACGTGGTGTGGTCGGTGACGCCGGCGTTGCATACGCCGCTGATGTCAGTGACCAACGCGATCTCGTCGGTGATCGTGGTCGGTGCGCTGCTCGCGGTCGGTGTGCAGATCATGGAATCCGGCACCGTGTTCGCGCGCGTGCTCGGCTTCATCGCGCTGGTTTTTGCATCCATCAATATCTTCGGCGGCTTCCTGGTCACGCAGCGCATGCTTGCGATGTACCAGAAGAAAGAAAAGAAGCAGTGAGCGTGACATGAGCCCGAATATCGTCGCGCTTCTTTATCTCATCGCCGGCGTCCTCTTTATTCTCGCGCTGCGCGGATTGTCGTCTCCGGCAACCAGCCGGCAGGGCAACCTGTTCGGCATGATCGGCATGGGGATTGCGATCCTCACGACGCTGGCTGCGCATCCGCCGGCCAGTTTCTTCGCCTGGCTGCTGGTGCTGCTCGGCATTGGTATTGGCGGCGGTATCGGTGCCGTTATCGCCCGCAAGGTGCCGATGACATCGATGCCCGAACTCGTCGCCGCTTTCCACTCGCTGGTCGGTATGGCCGCGGTGCTGGTGGCGGCCGCCGCGCTCTATGCGCCGGCTGCTTTCGGCATCGGTCAGGCCGGAACGATCAAGGGTGCGAGTCTCGTCGAAATGTCGCTCGGCACCGCCATCGGCGCGATCACCTTCACGGGCTCGGTCATCGCCTTCATGAAGCTGTCGGGACGCATGAGCGGCGCGCCGATCATGCTGCCGGCGCGGCATGCGATCAACATCGCGCTTGGCCTCGGCGTCTTTCTGCTGATTGCGCTGTTTGCGGCGACCGAAAGCCACACCCTGTTCTGGCTGCTGGTGATCGCCTCGCTGGTGTTCGGCGTGCTGATCATCATCCCGATCGGCGGTGCCGACATGCCGGTCGTGATCTCGATGCTGAACTCCTATTCCGGCTGGGCGGCCGCGGGCATCGGCTCCACGCTGGGCAATTCCGCGCTGATCATCACCGGCGCGCTCGTCGGCTCGTCCGGTGCGATCCTGTCCTACATCATGTGCAAGGGCATGAATCGCTCTTTCATCTCGGTGATCCTGGGCGGCTTCGGCGGCGAAGTGGCGGCTGCCGGCGGTGCGCAGGAGCAGCGCCCGGTCAAGCTCGGGTCGGCTGAAGACGCTGCCTACATCATGAAGAACGCCTCCAAGGTCATCATCGTGCCGGGCTACGGCATGGCGGTGGCGCAGGCACAGCACGCACTGCGCGAGATGGCCGATCATCTCAAGAAGGAAGGCGTCGAGGTGAAGTATGCGATTCACCCGGTCGCCGGCCGTATGCCGGGCCACATGAACGTGCTGCTGGCTGAAGCCAATGTGCCCTACGACGAGGTCTTCGAACTCGAGGACATCAATTCCGAATTCGCGCAGGCCGATGTCGCCTTCGTGATCGGCGCCAACGACGTGACCAATCCGGCCGCGGAAGAGGACAAGACCTCGCCGATCTATGGCATGCCGGTGCTGCAGGTCTGGAAGGCCGGCACCGTGATGTTCATCAAGCGCTCGCTTGCCTCGGGTTATGCCGGCATCGACAACCCGCTGTTCTATCGTGACAACACGATGATGCTGCTCGGCGACGCCAAGAAGATGACCGAGCAGATCGTCAAGGGGATGTGAGGACATAGCTCCGCCGGCCCTGTTATTTGGTCGGCGCGGGTTACGCCGTCGTCCGCAGACTTTGTTCGGCCGCATATCGGAAATTTCCGATATGCGGGCGAGGGGGAATGACGCGCCGCAAAGCGCAGGGCATTCCTGATACGCCGCATCCGCTGTGACACGAACGCGGCCGCCTCACGGCGCATCATTGGCGGCGTTTTTTCTGCTATAGGGCCGCGCTTCGCTACACGCGCCACTCACAAGTGAGAGACGCCGGTCAGCCAGCTCCTGGCGGGAAGCCCTAGTGCCTCCGGGCGGAGCCCCTATGCAGCCCGGGAGCACGGCCGACGAAGCCGTACGCGCAGGCGCCACACCCCGCTCCATCAACTGGTGTCACCGGTTGACACCCCTCGGTGAGCGAGGCGATGGTGTTTATAGGCTAATATTCCTATTTTGTCAAGTGTGAGTTTGCGCGGTGCTGCCACTCACTCCGCTCTGCGTTCCTTGTTACCGCGCCACGATCGGCTGTGCTTCCAGCACCGGCTCGCGCACCGGCACGCCGGAGAATGCCGAGCCTTCCTCGAACCATGACTTCGGTGCCGGGTGGCCCCAAAGCGTTTGCCGCTGCGGATCCTGCAGCGACCAGCGCAGGGGTTCGTGGTCGGGATCGACCGTCAGGTAATCCGACGTGAACAGCTCGACGCGATGCCCGTCCGGGTCGCGGATATACAGGAAGAAGGCATTCGAGATGCCGTGCCGGCCCGGGCCGCGTTCCATGTTGGCGAGATAGCCGGACGAGGCCATCACGTCGCAGATATGCAGGATGTCGAGCGCGCTTGCCGTCCAGACACCAATGTGATGCAGGCGCGGACCGCGGCCGTTGGTGAAGGCGAGGTCATGCACATTGCCCTTGCGATGCATCCACACCGCCCAGAGCTGGCCATTCTCGCCGTCGGTCTCGGTGTATTCGGTCAGGCGGAAGCCGAGTTCGGTATAGAAATCGTGCGATGCCTGCACATCCGGCGTAAAGCAATTGATGTGGTCGATGCGCTGGATGCGAGCGCCTTTGTATTCGGCATATTTACGCAGCATGCAGTCGGGCTGCTCCATGCGGAAATAGAAGTCGAGCGGCATGCCGAACATGTCGCAGGTGCGTAGCGTGCGGCCCTGATGCGCAAGCTCGGGAAACGATGTCGGGAATCCCTTGTGGGCGAACCAGAATGCGGCGCGATCGAGGTCTTCTTCGCTCGCGACCTTGAAGCCCAGCGCAGGGACCGTGGCGTCGCTCGCATTGCGCAGCACGATCGAATGGTGGTTGCGTTCTTCGACGCCGCGCAGATAGATCGCGTCCTTGCTTTCGTCGGTGACCAGATAGCCGAGGCAATCGACATAGAAGGCGCGCGAGCACGCAAGATCCTTCACGTCGAATTCGACATGGCTGGCGCGCACGATGTTGAACGGCGGCGAGAAATTCGGTTTACGGGCCGGCATTGCGTTTCGTTCTCCCTCGCGTCCCGGGCGCGACGCAGCGCGTTAGCGTTGCGTCGCTGAACCGGGACCCATTTGTTCTATCGCATCCTGGTCCCGGCTCTGCAGCGCACCGCATAGCGCGTTGAAGACGCGCCTGAACGCACCTTTGCCGCTGCGCTGCGTCCGGGACACGAGACCTAAGCTCCAATCTTCGGGATCTTGTGATTGTCGAGCGCGATCGCGATATTCTTGGTCTCCATATAGAAATCGAATGAATAATCGCCGCCGTCGCGGCCGATGCCGGACGACTTCACGCCGCCGAACGGCGTCGGCAGATGGCGGACATTCTCCGAATTCACCCAGATCATGCCGGCTTCCAGCGCCTGTGCCATGCGGTGCGCGCGGCCGACATCGCGAGTCCACAGATAGCCAGCGAGACCGTAGCGCACGTCATTGGCCAGCGTGATCGCCTCCTTCTCGTCAGCGAAGGGGTTCATCGTCAGAACCGGCCCGAAGATTTCTTCCTGCGCGATCTTGATGTCGTTGCGGGCATGCGTGTAAAGCGTCGGCTCGACGAAATTGCCGACGCCGCCATTGGCGCGTCCTCCACCGCAGGCAATCGTCGCACCGGCCTCGCGCGCGGCATTGACATAGCTCAACACCTTCTCGACATGACGCTGGTGGATCAGCGGGCCGATTTCGGTCGAAGGATCGAGTGGAT
>JAEYVN010000040.1 GCA_023431725.1 Pseudomonadota bacterium | reverse complement strand
CGGCCTGCGCAAACGCCGCTGCAACCTTCTCGCTGTCGCCATAATGATAATCGAGCGCAACATTGCCCGGAACGTCATCGAACAACTGCGGCGCGTCCGGCTGTATTGCGGCGCTGGCCACCGTCACCGCGGGCAGGGGATCGATATCGAGTGTGACGGCTTCGGCCGCATCGCGCGCCTGCGCCGGTGTTTCGGCGACAACGAATGCCACCGGATCGCCGACAAAGCGGACCTTCTTGTCGGCCAACGCATGGCGCACAGGCTTGCGCATCTCGGACCCATCGCGGTTCTTGAACGGAACAAGGCACTTCAGGGACCCGAAGGCGGCAAGGTCGGCCGCGGTATAGACCCCGAGCACGCCCGGCATGGCCTTCGCTGCCTCGGTGTCGATGCCGTTGATGATTCCATGCGCGTAGGGCGAGCGCACGATCACCGCATAGACTTGCCCGTCGAGGTTAATATCGTCGGTGTAGCGACCGTGCCCCTGAACCAGTGTGGGGTCTTCGGCGCGCGGCACCGGCTGGCCGACGCCAAACTTGGCGAGGGACCAGTCTTGCTCGGGAGTCGCTGATTGCGGGGCGTTTTCGCGGATGTTCATGCGGCCGTCGGTCATATGAGGGATGACAGGAGGAGATCGGGAGATAAAGCCCGAACCTGCCAGCCACAAGAACGGCCTGCGACATGCCTGTTGCCCATCGGTTGCAAGGCCTGACGCCTCTCTCTACACTTTGCCCGAACTTTGAACAAAACGCCGTCGGACCGCCACCGGGGCGGCTGTGCGGCAGGGCGAGCTTAATGAACGACGAGGCGCGGGCGACCGGCCTCGATCCCGTGCAAGACCGAGCGCTGGTTAATCCTGCGCAGAGGTTCGATTTGCAGGGGGGTCGAGGCACGCCCCAGGCACAGATGCGCCGGAATGGGCACGCGGATACGTCCGCGGTCGGGGTGGACCTGTATGGTCCGACCTATGCCGCACTCGACCTAGGCACCAACAATTGTCGTCTGCTGGTCGCCCGCGCGACTCAGGACGGGTTCCGCGTGGTCGATGCCTTCTCGCGGATCATCCGCCTGGGCGAGGGAATCACCGCCTCCGGCCGTCTCGGCGAGCCCGCCATTGCCCGTGCCATCGAGGTCCTGTCGATCTGCCGGGACAAGATGCGCAACCGCGGCGTGACGCGCATGCGCCTGATCGCGACCGAAGCCTGCCGTCTGGCCGAGAATGGCGTCGATTTTCTCGAGCGGGTCCGGGACGACGTCGGTATCTCGCTCGAGATCGTCGATCGTGAAACAGAGGCGATGCTGGCGGCGATCGGTTGCACGCCACTGGTCGATCCGGATTCGGATGGGGCTATTCTGTTCGATATCGGCGGTGGTTCGTCGGAGATCGCCAAGCTCGGACGTCCGCATTCAAGCCATTATGGTCCGCCCGAGCCGGACATGCGCGGCTGGGTGTCCTTGCCCGTTGGAGTTGTCACGCTGGCGGAACGTCATGGCGGTGTCGTCGTGACGCGCGAGATCTTCGAGGCGATGGTCGATGAGGTCACCGCGCATATGTCGGACTTCGTGCGCGCCCATGCGCGCGATCATTCCTGCACAATGCATCTGCTTGGCACATCGGGAACCGTGACGACGATTGCCGGCGTGCATCTCGGCCTGCGCCGCTATGACCGTCGCCGTGTCGATGGTTGCTGGATGTTGGACGACGAAGTCAGTTGCGTCATGACACGGCTGCTGGATATGTCCTATGACGAGCGCGTCGATAATGCCTGCATCGGCGCGGAACGCGCCGATCTTGTGCTTGCCGGCTGCGCTATTCTGGAAGCGATCCGCAGGGCGTTTCCGAGTGCGCGCCTGCGCGTCGCCGATCGCGGTTTGCGCGAAGGCATGCTGGTGCAGATGATGCGGGCAGACGGAATCTGGCGTGAGGCGAGTGTGGTTTCGTGAAGGGTACAAGCAAGAGCAGTGGCGGCGAGCGCGAACTGAAGACGCGCGTGAAGTCCGGCAGGAACCGGACGCTCTCGTCGAAACTCTGGCTGGAACGTCAACTCAACGATCCGTTCGTCGCGCGCGCTAAGCGCGAAGGCTTCCGGTCGCGCGCGGTCTACAAGCTGGAGGAAATCGATGACAAGCATCGCTTCCTGAAGCCCGGTGCGCGTGTCGTCGATCTTGGCGCAGCGCCCGGCGGCTGGAGTCAGATCGCCGCCAAGCGCGTCGGTGCGGCGGACGGGAAGGGCCATGTCGTCGCCATCGATATTCTCGACATGGATGCGATCCCCGGCGTCGATCATCTCAATCTCGATTTTCTCGACCCGGATGCGCCGGACATTCTGAAAGAGCGGCTCGGCGGCAAGGCCGATGTGGTGTTGTCGGACATGGCGGCGAATGCCACCGGCCATCGCAAAACCGATCATTTGAAGATCATGGCGCTGGTCGAAGCGGCTGCGGAATTCGCGACCGAGATCCTCAATCCGGGCGGCGTTTTTCTCGCCAAGGTATTGCAGGGCGGCACCGAGGGGGAGCTTTTAAGCCTTCTGAAACGCAGCTTTTCGAGCGTCAAGCACATCAAGCCGGCGGCCAGCCGGGCCGATTCTGCTGAATTATATGTGTTTGCCAGCGGTTTCCGCGGGCGGAATTGACATTAATCCGCCTCGTTTGAGGCCCGGTTTTATTGACTTTTTTGTGTATGAGGGCCTCAGGAGGCCCATTTTACTGATATTTTTGAGCGTTGGGGCTTGCAGACACTTCGCATCCGCCCCCGAATCTCTTATTTCGGAACCCTTGCGCATACCCGCGCAGTTTAGAGGGCATACTCCTATGGCGGCAAAAACCAAGAGCAAGACGAAGGCGGCTGCAAAGTCGACAGCGAAGAAGACGGCAGCTCCGAAGGCTGCGGCAGCGGGCAAGATCACGCTGAAGCAGATCGCTGCACTTCTTGCTGAAGATCACCAGCTGACCAAGAAGCAGGGCGAGGCGATGCTCAACGATTTCGTTGCGATCGTCACCAAGCACCTGAAGAAGGGCGAGCGCATTCGTCTGACCGGTCTCGGCATCCTGCAGGTGCGCAAGCGCGCCGCCCGCATGGGCCGCAATCCGGCCACCGGCGAAGCCATCAAGATCAAGGCCAGCAAGAAGATTGCTTTCCGCGCTGCCAAAGAACTGAAGGAAGCGGTCTAATCGCTTTCACTCGAATGCCGCTCATTCCCGCATGCGTGGGATGAGCGGCTTTTCTTTTTAGACGACGCACCGCGATCAGTGCTCATCCGACCCGTTGATCGGATGTTTCGCCGGCCGCAATCGGCTCGGCTTTTTCAGCGTTCTCATCGGTCTTTGTGGGAGCGCGTCCGGCCATTTCGGCGCCCGCATCGGCGGGCAGCTTCCAGAACAGCAACGCAGACGACGCCGAGATCAGCGCGACCACAAGAAACGCGGGCGTGAAATCCTCCGGTACAAGCTCCGTCGCGCCGCGCCAGCGCAGCGACAACTCCACCAGAAACGCACCGACGGCTACGCCGGTCGAGATCGACAGTTGCTGTCCGACCGCCGCCAGTGCGGTCGCCCGGCTCATGCGGCGTGCGTCGATGTCGGCATAGGCGATGGTGTTGACCGCCGTGAATTCGAGTGCGCGGAAGAAGCCGCCGATCAGCAGAATGACAGTCAGGACGGTCACCGGCATGCCGGGGCGGAAGATCGCGCAGGCGGCAATGAAAATCGCGGAGATGATCGCATTGACGATCATCACGCGCTTGAAGCCAAAGCGGGCGATCGTGCGGGACGCGACGGTCTTCATGCCGATCGCACCGACCGCGCCGGCGAATGTCACGAGGCCGGACTGAAATGGCGTCATGCCGAAGCCGGTTTGCAGCATCAGCGGCAACAGGAAGGGCAGTGCGCCGATGCCGACCCGGAACATGAATCCGCCGACGAGGCTCGCCTGGAATGTCGGGATACGAAGCAGGGAGAAATCAAGGATCGGTGCCGGTATGCGCCAGGAATGAAAGACATAAGCCGTCATGGCAACGGCGCCGCCTGCAATCAACGCGACGACGACCGGCCATGGCAGGATATCGAGACCGGCCACCGACAATCCGAAGGCAAGGCCGGCAACGCCAAGGCCGGCCAATAGCATGCCGACACCGTCGAACGGTTCCTGATGCTCAGCCGGTACGGGATCGATATAGAGCGTCACAAGGATGATCCCGATAAGGCCGATCGGGATGTTGATGATGAAGATCCAATGCCACGACGCGTAGGTGGTGATGAAGCCGCCGAGCGGTGGACCGACAACGGGACCGATCAGGGCCGGGATCGTCACCCAGGCCATCGCGCTGACCAGTTCGCGCTTTTCGATCGTACGCACGAGGACCAGTCGGCCGACCGGCGTCATCATCGCTCCGCCGATCCCCTGAATGATGCGAGCGATCACAAAGCCTTCCAGCGATGATGCCAGGGCGCAGCCGATCGAGCCGACCATGAAGACGGCGATGGCGGCGCGAAACACGCTGCGCGCGCCAAAGCGATCTGCGGTCCAGCCGCTGGCGGGAATGAAGACGGCAAGCGAGAGCAGATAAGATGTCACCGCAAGCTTCAGCGCCAGCGGACTTGTGCCGATATCGGCGGCGATCGCCGGCAACGAGGTTGCGATCACCGTCGAGTCAAGGTTCTCCATGAACAGGGCGCAGGCCACGATCAGCGGCACGAGACGATGATGATGCATGGAGTGTTTCACGTTTGCGGCGTTGGTCCTTCTATCATTTTCAACATCCGGGAAAACCCGACATCTTGCGCTGGGAGCAGACATTCCTACATCGAATGGCTGCGAAGGATGCCGGATGGTCGGCATTGCGACGCTGATCGGGACGAGGGAGAGACCCTGAATGATTTACGTTCTCGCGTTTTTCCTGCCGCCTTTGGCACTATTGCTCAACGGCCAGATATTCGCGGCCATTTTCAACGCAATCCTGTTCGTGCTGTTCCTGGTGCTGGGACTGCTGTTCCTGTCGCCGTGGTTGTGGGCGATTGCGCCCGCGCATGCGATCATCTCGATCTCTATGCGGCGCGAGGATCGCCGGCATCGCGAGATCGTCGATGCGATCGAGAAGCATGGCGCGCCTCCCGGTTGGCGACCGTAATGCGTCCGTCGCTGCCTTGCGCGCGAATTATCCGCGCGCATTTCCTG
>JAEYVN010000588.1 GCA_023431725.1 Pseudomonadota bacterium | reverse complement strand
GGCGGATTGCCGGCTTGTTGTGTCTTGGGTACCCATTCCATCCGCCGAAGAAGCCGGATGTGCTGCGAACCGCGCATTTGGCGCGCCTGCGTGTGCCGACGCTAATCGTACAGGGTACGCGGGATCCATTCGGCAATCGTGAGGAGGTTGCTCACTACGCGCTGTCCGGCAAAATCCGGATTCATTGGCTGGAGGATGGCGATCATGACTTCAGGTCCCGGAAAAGTGTTTCAGGCCTGAGTTTGTCGGACAACATTGGCGAACTGGCTACCGTGACCAGAGCCTGGGCGGGGAGCTTGACCTCGTGACATGCCAGAATACCCGGATTTGAGGTCGAAGTGTCCTTCGCAACAATTAGCCTTTGGATTGTGTTCTTCGATCGCAATAATACAATCAGCTTCCTGGCTTAAGTGCTGGAAGGATGGCCTAATCGAAGCAAATGGTGATGAAGCTCAGTGCGCTAACCGGCATACAGCTTTCCCTTCGAGCGGCCGTGGCCGCCGCATTTGCCGTTGCGATCGCCAGACTCCTGTCGTTCGATTATCCGATCTTCGCTTTCATTTCCGCGGTTCTTGTCACCGACCTGTCGGCGGCGGAAAGTCGTAAGCTGGGGCTGAACAGGTTGCTTGCGACGGTGGTCGGAGCCTTGGGCGGCGCTATCCTTACGCCATTGATTCCGTCCGGTGCTGTGGCGGTCGGGTTCAGCGTTTTCATCGCAATGGCAACGTGCCATTTGCTGATCGGCGCGGGCGGTGCACGAGTTGCAGCGTTCGTCTGCGGGATCATTGTGCTCGATAACAATCCCGAGCCATGGACTTACGCCCTCCATCGCTTTGCGGAGACCGTGCTCGGCGTTATGGCAGCTTGGGCGATCAGTTATGTTCCGAAGCTGTTTCATCTGGACGATGGGTCCGAAAAGTCAACGCCTTCATCCGGCGAATGAGGCCAACGTCATCGAAGATCATGTGCCCAATAATCTCGCGTGGGCCATGGTGTGAGCCGAAGGCCGCCGCACGATGCGAATTTGCCGGCAACTGTCTGCGTTACCCCTGGCCACAAAAACTACACCTATGGATAGTCGCGCTGATGTCCGAGCCAGTCGATAATCCCGCGATTACGATAGGGGTCATCGTTGAGCCGCTTGCATCGACCCATCGGCCACATGAGATGCCGAGCGTCAAATATTGAGAGCAGGGAGGCTTGGTATGCCGAGGCTCACGAAAGCGCTGTTGCTGATCGCGATCGCGGTGTTCGGAGCCAACCACGCGCTCGCCCAGACAGCGACGTTGAAGTCGGAGGAGCTCGAACAGCTCGTGGCGCCGATCGCGCTTTACCCGGATACATTGCTGTCGCAAGTGCTGATCGCTTCGACCTATCCGCTCGAGATTGTCGAAGCCGAGCGTTGGGTCACCGGCAATAAAAACCTGAAAGGCGAGGCGCTCAAGAAGGCCGTCGATCAGAAGAAATGGGACGACAGCGTCAAGGCGCTCACGGCAACGACCGATGTGCTGGGCATGATGTCCGGCAAGCTTGAATGGACGCAGAAACTCGGCGATGCCGTGCTGGCGCAGCAGCCCGACGTGATGGACGCAATCCAGCGGCTCCGTCAGAAGGCGCAGGCCAACGACAAACTGAAAACCACCAAGCAACAGAAAGTGTCGACCGTTCAGCAGTCAGGCCGGGACTACATCGTCATCGAGCCGGCTGTGCCGCAAACCGTCTACGTGCCCTATTATGATCCTGCCGTGGTCTATGGCGCGTGGCCCTATCCCGAATATCCACCCTATTACTTTCCATCACCGGGCTACATTACCGGCGGAATGCTGGCGACCGGCATCGCTTTCGCAGCGGGTGCGGCCGTCGGTGCTTGGGCGACAGCCGGAAACTGGTGGGGCGGTGGTTTCAACTGGGGCAATAACAACATCAACATCAATAACGACATCGACATCAACAAGCGGAAGAACTGGGTTCATAATCCTGATCACCGCCATGGCGTGCGCTACAACAACGACGCGATCAGGCAGAAATTCGCCAAGGGAGATGTCGGCACGCGCGATAATCGGATGGATTTTCGCGGCCGTGACGGCAAGCAGGTGTTGAAGCCGGGGGAAGGACGACCCGGCGATCGGCCCGATGGCGCGCGTCCCGATCGTGACCGCCCGAATGCCGGCGACAGGCCGGGCGATCGGGATCGACCGCAAGCGAAGGCCGGGAAAGAGGGGCGCCCGCAAGTCAAAGGCAGTAAAGGCGATCGGAAGAAAACGGCCGCCGGCGGACAACGACCGCAGGTCAATCCGCGCGGTTCGCGCGGCGGCGCGTTTGATGGCGTCGATCGTGGAGGCGCTCGTGAACGAGCCGCCGCAAATCGTGGACACGCAAGTCTGCAGCCTCGCGGTGGTGGCCGGCAGCAAATGGGTGGTGGTGGCCGCGGCGGCGGACATGTTGCGGCCCGGGGCGGCGGTGGGCGCGGAGGATTTGGTGGTGGTGGCGGACGTGGCGGCGGCGGGCGGAGACGGTAACGACGATGCGATCCAATAACCTCGGAGCAAAGCTCATGTCTGTGCGGATGCGTTCGCTTCAGGCTGTTGTCTTGGTCGCTGGAATAATGGTCGGTCCATCCGCTGCGTTTGCGCAGCAAAAATTTCAATCGCCGGATGAGGCTGTTGCAGCTCTGGTCGCAGCGGCGCGTGCTGACAGCGGGCGCGATCTCATAAAGATCTTGGGACCCGATGGTCGCGACATCCTGTTCTCGGGGGACGAGGTCATCGATCAGGCCGCGCGCGCAAAGTTTCTGATCGCTTTCGACGTCAAACATCAGCTTGTGAAGAAAGCCAATTCAGCCGATCTCGTCGTCGGCGCGAATAACTGGACGCTTCCGATCCCGATCGTTGAGAGGGCGGGGAGCTGGCAATTCGACACGGCGGCCGCGCGGCGCGAGATCCTGTCGCGGCGGATTGGCCTCAATGAACTTAGCGCGATCCAGGTCGCGCTAGCCTATGTCGATGCGCAGAATGAATATGCGTCGATGCATCCGGATGGCGTCAAGGTCGCCGCTTATGCGCAGCGCATCCTGTCATCGCCGGGGAAAAAAGACGGTCTTTATTGGCCGGCCGCCGCGAATGAACCACAAAGTCCGCTCGGTGAATCTT
>JAEYVN010000533.1 GCA_023431725.1 Pseudomonadota bacterium | reverse complement strand
TTACGCCATGCGCGCGCAGCGACAGTTCGAGGTCGGTGGCGGTGAAGCAGTCATAGCGCTTCTTGGCGTCGATGATGAAGTCGCGCTCATCCAGCAACGTGGGCATGACGTCGCAGCCCGGCATGCCGATAATATTGTGCTTGAGCACATTCTTGCGCGGATTGTTCGGATCCTCGCCGCGATGCTTCCACGCCGGATTGAGGCTGATTTCCTCGGCATCGCGATAGGTCGCAACACAATGAAAGACGGGGATGCCGGCGGCGCGGGCGCGCTTGAACAGCTTTTCGTTTGCGGCCACCACCCTGGCTGCGGCCTCGGCCTCCAGCGGCATGGTCGCGACCGCGGGATCGAGATGGCCGCGATGCAGATCGATCGCGACGATGCCGGCCTTCGGTGTCTTCACGCCCTGGATCATAGCGCTCCTCCTCAGACCAGAGGATTGAAAGAGGTCTTCAGCAGCTTGCGCTGGTCGATGCCGAAACGATCGGCGAGCCAGTCGGCGAGGATTTCCTGGCCGATGGTCGGATTGTCGTGCTGGCAATGTTCGGCGCCGGTCTCGTCCGGTTCAAGAATGCGCAGCGTCGCATCGATGCCGTGCTTTTTCGCATAGTCGTAAGTCTTGCGCGCGGCGTTGACGGTCAGCACGTCGTGCCCGCCATGCATGACGAGATACGGGCATTTCATGTTTTCCAGATGCCCCTCGAGCGTGAAGGGCTTCATGATCTCATGCGCCTCTTTCATCGTCTTGGCGCCGAGAACCCAGCGGATATGCATGGCAAGGCCGAAATCGTCGCCCTTGTTGCCCCACATGTCATGCACCGACCAGATCGCGCCATGCGAGATGGCGGCGGCGAGGCGGGGCTCGTAACAGGCCGCCCGCGCGGCATAATAGCCGCCCATGCTGGAGCCGCAGACGGCGATGCGCGAGGCATCGACATCGTCACGCGCCACCAGCCAGTCGATGCATTTGCCGATCGGCACTTCGGTGTCGGGCCGGCTGACGATGTTGTGCCGGCGCAAGGTGCCGCCCTGGCCCGGACCGTCGATCATCAGCACCGAGATGCCGCGCTGCAGGCAGCCATGCGCCTGCATGAACCACATCTCGTCCTTGATCGAGTCGAGGCCGCCCATGCAGATCAGCACCGGCAGGCGCTCGCCGGGGAAGGGCGCGCGCACGAAATAGCCGCAGATCGGCTTGCCCGGCTCGTAGGGGATATCGACGGCTTCGCCGGGCGGATTGAGATAGGCGATGAATTTCTTCGAGCAGGCTTCCATCTTCTCGAAGGTCGGCAGCCGCCGCGGATCGGTCGGCTCGAGATGGAATTCGGCCTGGCGATAATAATCCGCCGCGCGCAGGAAGCAGTTCATCGCGGTGCGGATGTGGCCAGCGTTCTCTTCGTCGAGACCGCGCTGCCAGTTGCGATCGGCGATCGCCAGCCATTCCTTGTGCCAGCTTTCGAGATCGCCGGGGATCATCCGCGAGCCGGCCATCAGCACTTCCGAGACTGCGCCGCCGCCTTCCTGCGTTTCGCCGAGGCCGCGGCGGAATTGATAGGAGAGCCAGGGATGCTCGGGCCAGTGATGCCAGCCGAACGGCTCGTAATGGGGCCCGCGATCCGCGGTGATCTGGTCGATGGTGTCGTCAGCCAACTCGAGTTCCGACATCGCGGGTCCGCTACTCACACATTTAAGGTGCCCCTATCGTTCGACGGGCCGCGGACAGAGTCAAGCGAGATGTATACACTTTGTGCGGCCACTTTGGGCACGTCTTGCAATTTCATTGGTCATTGGATGGATTGACGCAGCAAGTGTACGCACTTTAGATATGCTGAACAGGCGTGAGGAATGTCGTCTGCGATGACAAAGCCCGGTCCCGGTAACAGCAGACGTGGTGACAGCCGGCGTGGCGACAGCCGGCCCGGTGACAGCCGGCTTGCTGATATCAGACTTGCCGACAGCAGACTTGCTGACAGCAGACTTGCCGACAGCACGAGCGAGGAGCCGGCGGCCGGGGGCCGCAGCGGCACGCGCTCCCTGTCGATCATGGACCGGCTGCGCGAGGCGATCCTGTCCGGCGCGCATGAGGCCGGGCAGCGGCTCAACGAAGTCCACATCAGCCAGGCGATGAAGGCCTCGCGCACGCCGGTGCGCGCGGCGTTGCAGGCGCTGGCCGGCGAGGGGCTGCTCGATTACGCGCCCAATCGCGGCTTCACCGTGCGCGCCTTCCAGCTCAACGAGATCGTCGATGCCTATGATATCCGCGCGACGCTGGAGGGCGTGGCCGCGCGCTTCACCGCCGAGCGCGGGCTCAGCGCGCAGGAAATGGCGATCATCGAGCAGAGCCTTGCCGACGGCGACAAGCTGCTGAAGCGCGGCGCCTGCGCGCCGGGCGACATGTCGGCCTATCGGCTGATCAACGGCAATTTCCACGACACCATTCTCACCGGCGCGCGCAACCGCATGCTGGCCGAGATGATCCGCATCTGCCACCACGTGCCGATCTCGTCGAGCCGCAACATCGTCGCCTTCCATTATCATGACGTGCGGCGGCGGCATGACGATCACCATCGCATCTACGACGCGATTGCCGCGCGCGAGCCGTGGCGGGCGGAAACGCTGATGCGCGAGCATGTGGCGAGCATCAAGGCGTCGCTGGTGCGGTCGTTCCAGAACGGCGAGAGCACCGCCGCCGATGCGGTGTTGGCCGGTCTGACGGCCGCGCCGCGCCGCGCCAAAGGCGATTGAGGTCCTGGCACATGCGCGCATGGTCTTCACCCTCCCCTGGAGGGGGAGGGTCGGCGCGTATCGAGCGCCAGTGAGATACGAGCCGGGGTGGGGTGAAACGTACGTTAAAAGGTCACCCCACCCCGCTGCTCGCTTCGCTCACAGCGACCCTCCCCCTCCAGGGGAGGGTGAAGACCATGCGCGCATGTGCCAGGACCTCAATCGCCTTTGGCGCGGCGCGGCGCGGCCGTCAGGCCGGCCAACACCGCGTCGGCGGCGGTGCTCTCGCCGTTCTGGAACGAGCGCACCAGCGACGCCTTGATGCTCGCGACATGCTCGCGCATCAGCGTTTCCGCCCGCCACGGCTCGCGCGCCGCGATCGCGTCGTAGATGCGATGGTGATCGTCATGCCGCCGCCGCACGTCATGATAATGGAAGGCGACGATGTTGCGGCTCGACGAGATCGGCACGTGGT
>JAEYVN010000509.1 GCA_023431725.1 Pseudomonadota bacterium | reverse complement strand
ATCCTACCCTCTGAGGCGCCGCAGAACGGCGATGTCTGAAGGGAGCCAATGCGAGTATGCTCGCCAGGATCGTCATCCCAACAGGTCGATCGCGCAATTTGATTCCATCGGCGGCGCGCAAACTATTTTCTTATAAACGTTTTTCGAAACACAATATATCGATTGCTGATGAAATTGAATATCGTTCCGCTCGCCACGCCAATCATCGCAGCCATTTGCAACGAATAAGGCAGCCCCGCAAGCAGAGAAGAACTTACATAAATGGCCACAGCATAGTTCACCACAATGCCAACAATGGAGGCACCAACAAATCCAGCGAACTGCTTCCAGATATTTTTGTGGCGAGCGTAACTAAACGTAAAGCGACGATTAAGGAGAAAATTTGAAACGACACTCACGGCAATTCCAGTCGCCAAACAGGCGATCTCCGAGAATCCCATCGCCTGCATCAGCGTGACGACCGCCAGATTGACAATAAGGCCAGACAATCCGACAAAAAGAAATTGCAGAAGGTGCATCGCATTCGCAAACTTATGAATATAGAGCCTTCGCAAGTGCTGCAAAAACAGCAACTGCTGTTTTAATGTGAGCTTGCTCTGACCATATATTCTGTCTGTGAAACGGATCGGAATTTCGCCGACATTGAGAAATCCGCATTTTACGATCAGCTCCAATGCTACTTTGTAGCCTACGGGGTTCAACTCCTTGGCGCTGTCGAAATCAGACTTCCTCATCGCAAAAAATCCAGACATCGGATCTCGCGCAGAAGTCAGAGGGCGGGACATCCAAGTGGCGACGCGACTATTGAGCCATCGAAAGAACCCCCAATCGTCGTCAGTGGTGCCGCCAGGCACGTACCTGGAACCAAGAATAAATTGCTGTCCGGAACTTAAGGCAAGCACCATTTGCGGAATGATTTCCGGAGGATGACTGAGATCGCAATCCATACAGACAAGAACGGGAAAGCGCGCCCGGCGAAAACCATCAATAACCGCGCGACTCAGGCCTCTATCCTCTGTCCTGACGACGATCTTCGCCCAGTCGAACCCGCATTTCTCCACAGCAGCAACGCTGCCATCCCCGCTGTCGTCGTCCATAAACAAAACTTCGATATTGACATCCGACGATCGACGGAAATCATCCAGCCTTCGCAAGATATGCGGAATGTTCTCGACTTCACGATATGTGGGAATGATGATGCTGATGCTCGTCAATACGCGGATTGAAGCAAGCAGCCCGGGCCGATCGATACCCTCCTTCAGATCTTCATCAACCGACTGAATAACATCGTGCACGACAATCCCAGCCCCGACCAGCTATTTTCGGACACACACGCGCAAACCAGCCTCTGCGTCGCATATATATTTCGACGCCAGCAAATCGTCGACCCGCCCAACAAACTCCTTCCAATCCGGCCATTTATCCGGCGTGTCCACCCTAAAATCCGCACCCACGAGCAACACTCGTGATTTCGACGCACACTCAAATACTCTATTCAAAATCGCTTCCGACTCATGCTGACCTTGATGAAATCGCGCGCATGACATTCGCCAACCAGGCAACGCCGCTGCATGACCTCTTTCATCATAGCGACCAAATCGGGCGTAGCTCCCCGACGCGCCCAACGTTAGCAACTTCAGCGCTTCCGGAGACACCTCACTCAATGAGTCATAGTTCTTTTTGAGCTCGACCATATTGTTGAAATGCGCTCGAAGAGGGAACGCTCCTGCTAGGAAATATGCAAAACAAAAGCAAACAATCATCGTGGCGTAAAAGGCCGACTTCATCGATTTGCTAATGAACTGCACCATCGCAATCGCGGCTAGACATGCCGCAATGTATAGTAATTGATTGTGATGATGCCAAAGGCCCGTAAGAGATAGAGATAGGATCGTCGCCGCACAAGCTACAACGCCGATCAGAAAGACCTCGTTAAATCCGCGATCGGGTTTGCTATCGCCTGAGGCTGTTATGAGCCCAATTGAAAACGCCGCAGCTATCGCGGCAAGCACCAAATAGACATTCTGGCCCAATATCAGCATGATGCGTGCGATCATGCCACGAATTACACCAGCATTCCCGACGACGTTGCCATGAGCATAAAGTATATTTCCCTTGATTGTTTCGATGAATGGCACAAGTTCAAGGCGCGCGCCCATGAAAAGAATTATGCAACAAGCCACTCCCAGGGAGGCCACACCAAAGCGTATGAAACAAGGAATTGATCCTCTGACAGCCAGAAGAGCGCAGGCCGATGCAAGGGCAACCGGAATCGCCGGTATCTTCATGAACACCAAAAGACCAAACATTGCCCCCGCGACAAGCGGATAACGCGACATCAGCGCCGCGAGCATTGCAAGCACAAGCGCTGTCGACGGCAAATGAGTGGCACCGGGGAAATAGAACACCCCCGTCAGAACTATTGGCACAATAATGAAGCCGACGATGAGCGAAGCTTCTCGCTCCGCGAGCATCCGTGCAATAACATACGATGAAAAGGAAGCGATTCCGATCAGCCCCACTTCCGCCACCAACTCAGCCCAGTCACCAAGCGCACGTTGAATTGCAACGAAGTACAGGAATAGCGGCTCTTTATTGTCATAGGCCGTGACGTAGAGCGTGCCTCCCCGCAAAATGCTCTCTGCCACGGAAACGAAAATGCCACGATCGCCTAGCCGCGTCGGCACAGCACGACTTAGGGCGATTATCCAGACTGCTGCAATTGAGATGTATATGAGGCCGTATCGAATAAGCTGATTATTCAACAAGCTTTGATCTTGGTTGCTAGCGCCGGCAGGATTACGCGCCAGATCGATAGCGCCACTTTCGCTTGACAGCATAACAAACTCTCAATGCTTAATATGTACGCGCATCCCCATGCGCTTTGGCTTTCGAATGAATATTGGCAGTCGAAATACTTGGAAAATTGATATAGCGGGAGCGTCGCGCAATTTGCCCCTTAAGTCAAAATCTTCCAGCATTAGCCTTAACCGCAGGGCCGTTGGCGTAGCAGGGGCTAATTGCCGTATGTTGCGCCACTGGAAGACTCTCTCGGTCCGAACGAGAATATCGGCGTCACGGTCGCACGTGCTCTCGTCGATGGCTTCAGGGCAAGTGGCGACACGAGATCCAGCGCCACTCTTTAATATTCATATCACAATGGCGGCCGAGGCAAGTGCTTCGACCGCGGAGCATTGTGGGCGCGCCTGTCAGTTGAACCGCGCGTTCACGGTCTTCCCGCTTAACGGCGTGATCTGGACAACGCCCTTTGGCTGCCGCGGAACAGCCCCACCGGCCTTCCCGGTCAGGCGCGACGCATCTGCAGGTTCAAGCACAATGCGCTGGCTTTTGCCGTCGATGGAGAGGATTGCGACGCCTTTATAGCCCTTGGTCGGCATCGGCTTGTTGTCATGGTCCATGACATTGACATTGACGATCCCGTCGCTCGTCAGCAACTCGACGTGATAATCACCGGCTTCAACCATTTGTCCGCCATTCGGCCCTTTTTCGACCGCACCGTGATTATGAGCATGCTTGTTCTGGGAAAATGCTGCAACGCTTGGCAGCACCAAGAGCGCGATTACGACAAGTGTTCTGATCACGTTCGTTCTCCGTTTGTTGATCAGTAGGATTGGGTGACGCGTAGAGAGTCATCCGTCGACCGAGATTCATTCAAGGCCGTGTTACGCAAGTGTTCCACCGCATTGCGCCCGAACGCGATGACCAGAAGCGGCGTCACGAACGCGTCGAGCAATGTCGCGCTGATGAGACCGCCAAAAATCGTCACCGCTACCGGATGCAGGATCTCCTTGCCCGGGCTTGCAGGATCCGCCAGCAGCGGCACCAGCGCGACGCCGGCGGCGAGCGCCGTCATCAGCACCGGCGTCATGCGTTCGAGGCAGCCACGCGTCACCAGATCACGCCCCCATGGCACGTCATCGTGCAGATGCAGGTTGATGATGTGACTGATCTTGAGAATGCCGTTTCGCGCTGCAATGCCGGTCAGCGTGATGAAGCCGATCATGCTGGCAACCGACAGTGGCTGCCCGACCAGCCACAATGCGGCGGCGGATCCGATCAGTGCAAGCGGCACACTGCCAATGATGATCAACGCGAGGATCGCCGAGCGATACCGACTGTAGAGAAGCGCAAAAACCATCAGCAGAGACACCACCGACAACAGCCCAATGGTGCGTGCGGCCTGTTCCTGCGCCTGGAACGTGCCCTCCAGGCTCACGAACGTGCCTTCCGGCATTTTGGTTTCGGCGATTGCAGCACGAATTTGTTCGACCAGCCTGGCCATGTCGGCACGGCCGTCCGAGTTCGCCAACACCACCAGGCGTCGCCGTCCGTTCTCGCGCAGGATCTGGTTTGGGCCCGACGTCTCTTTGATCTCGGCGATCTGTCGCGCTGGAATCCAGCCGGCCGGTGTCTCGATGAGAAGATCACCAAGCCCCTGTGTCGTACGCAGCGCCTCTGGCAATCGCATCACGACGTCGAAGCGACGATAGCCATCGACCACGCGCGATACCACCCGACCGTTTGACAGACGGCTCAGTTGCTCCACAACGGTCGCGGGCTGCACGCCGTAAAGGGATGCGCGGCCATAATCGACACGGATCTCGAGCTGGGGGATGCGCACCTGCTTCTCGACCTGAACGTCGGTTAGACCTGGAATTTTCGATAGCTTGGCACTCAACTCCTCGGCGCTGATCCGCATCGTGTCGAGATCATCACCGAATATCTTCAGCGCAATCTCCGAACGGATGCCCGAGAGCATATGATCCAAGCGGTGCGCAATCGGCTGCCCTACATTAACCGACAGCGGCAGCACCGATAGTCGCGAGCGGATATCAGCGACAACCTCGGTCTTGGACCGATTCGACGAATTGAGATTCACCTCCAGTTCGCTGACATGGATGCCTTCGGCATGCTCATCAAGTTCCGCCCTGCCTGTACGGCGGCCAACCGATTTCACCTCCGGCACCTGCATGAGCAGTTTTTCCGCGATTGTGCCCACGCGATTGGATTCAGCGAGCGAAACTCCCGGATTGAAGCTGACCATGATGTTGAACGTTCCCTCGTTAAAAGGAGGCAGGAACGCACGTGGCAGCGAAAAGGCAGCAGCACCCGCCATCACCACCATCAACAAGGTCGAACCCAGAATGAGCCGCGCATGATCATAAGCTCGCGCAAGCCCTGCGCTGTACCAGCGCTTGAGCACGCGCACGAGCCAGCTTTCATGCTCATTAAGCCGCTTCACTCCCGGAAGCATGTAATAGGCCATCACCGGAGTGAGCGTGATCGACACCAGCAGGCTGGCGAGGATCGAGACGATATAGGCGACGCCTAGCGGCGCGAACAATCGACCCTCGATGCCGCTCAAGGCGAACAGCGGCACGAACACCAGCACGATGATGATCGTCGCGTAAACGATACCGGACCGCACTTCCTGAGAGGCGCTGACCACGACATCAAAGACCGAGCGTGGATTGCCGAGTTCGCGGTTTTCGCGCAGCCGCCGGAAGATGTTCTCGACGTCGACGACGGCATCATCCACCAATTCGCCGATCGCGATCGCAATACCGCCGAGCGTCATCGTATTGATGGACAAGCCGGCGAAATAGAAAACGACCGCGGTGATCAGGATCGAAGTCGGGACAGCCGTCAGCGAGATCAATGTCGTCCGCCAGTTCATCAGAAACAGAAACAGCACAATGCCGACAACCAGAAAGGCCTCAAGCAGAACCAACTGCACGTTCTTGATGGACGTCTCGATGAAGTTGGCTTGTCTGAAGACGAGATTGTCCGCCTTGATGTTGTGCGGAAGGGTACCGTTCAGATCCTTCAGAGCCTGTTCGATGCTGCGCGTCAGTGTGATGGTGTCCACATTGGGTTGCTTCTCGACAGACACCAGCACCGCTGGTGATCCCATATAGCCGCTGTCGCCACGCTTGGTGCGCGGCGCGAATTCGACGGTCGCGACCTGGTGCATGAGCACAGGCCTGCCCTCGACTTTCGCAACAACGATGTTGCGCAGGTCGTCGAGGCTCGTGGTGCGGCCGATATTGCGGATCAGGTATTCGCGTGAATTGAGATCGGTGAACCCACCGCCGGCATTGGTGCCAAACGACGCCAGCGCCTTCTCGATCTGCTCATAGTTGACGCCGAGCGCACGCAAGGCGGGAGGTTGGGGCGACACACGATATTGCCGCACCTCCCCACCCATCGGAATAACCTGCGCGACGCCGGGAATGCTGAGCAACCGTGGTCGAATGGTGAAGTCAGCCGCTTCGCGCAGCTCCATCGGTGTGGCGCGGTCGCTGGTGACAGCGACCATGATGATCTGCCCCATGATCGAGCCGATTGGCCCCATCATTGGCGTCACGTTTGCGGGCAACTGGTCGCGCATCAGGTTCAGGCGTTCCGCGACGAGTTGCCGGTTGCGGTAGATGTCGTCGCTGCTCCAGCCGAACTCGACATAGACAAAGGACAAGCCGACACCTGACACCGACCGCACGCGCGCAACACCGGGCACGCCGTTCATCTGTGCTTCGATCGGAAAAGTCACCAAAAGCTCGACCTCAGGCGGCGCGAGTCCTTCGGCCTCGGTCATGATGGTGACAATCTGCTTGTTGAGGTCCGGCAACACGTCGACCGGCAGACGGGTAACGCTGTAGGCGCCGAGCACCATCAGCGCCACGCTGAGCGCCAGAACCAGCATTCGATTCCGGACTGACTGGGTGACGAGAAATGTAAACATCGCTTCCCGTCCTCAGCGCACGTGATCGAGCAGTTCAGCACCCTGGACGACGATCCGCTTGGCCGGTCCGATGCCCGCGACAACCATGACGCGATCAGCGTCGAGCGGCTCGACACGCACGGGCCGCGGCTCGAAGCGCTCTGCGCTCGTATGTTCGAACACGAATTCCTGACCATTGGCGACGCGCACCACAGCCGTGCGCGGGACGGCGATGCCGGTTCGCTCATCAGCCGTTTCGGCGAAGACCGTCACGAATTGACCGGCGCGCAGCCCCTTCACTCCCTCTTCGATGGAGAAATGCACGGGGATCGACTGGCTGCGGTCAGCGAGGCCAGATCCGCGAAACGCAAGCTTGAGCGACTGCCCGTTACTGGTTTTGGCAGATGCCTTACCGGCACCGGCAACCGCATCGAAGCTCAGCGCTTCGATCCACAGCCTGTCCGGCGTGACGATGTTGAAAACGATCGCGTTGCTCTGCGCAATTTGACCATTAATCGGGGTGCCTTCGGCAATCACGCCCGACACTGGCGCGATCAACGGTACAGGCTCGCGACGAATCGTATCGAGGCTGGCACGGCGATCGCGCAGACCTTCCAGTTCGAGCTTGGTCTCCTCCGCCTGGGCTCGCGCGACAGCCCCCGTGGTCACGAGGCTTTCCTGACGGGCGAGACGCCGTTGCACGATGGCGATCTGCTGATCGAGTTCACCCTGCTTCTGGCGCATGTCGGAGACATCAACCACTTGCACCGGCGGCGTCACATAAGCCAGCACATCGCCCTGCTTCACTGCTGTTCCGAGGCGCGGGAAACCAGCTGGCGGCGGCGAGAGCATTCCGCCGAGCGCCGTCTGCACGTAGCCGCTGGCATTGGGGTCGGGAATGATCCGACCCGGCAATTCAGTGACACGCTGGAACTTCCCCTCCTGGGTCTGAATGGTTCGCAAGCCAAAGATGCGCTGGATCGGCTTCGGCACGAACACAGCACCATCCGGCTGACGTTGCGCACGCTCTTCACTGGTGACCACCGGAGCAGCCTGCTCGTCGCCGTGGCCTTCGTGAGCTTTTGCCTCGCTGATTGTGAGCCATGTTGAAGC
>JAEYVN010000452.1 GCA_023431725.1 Pseudomonadota bacterium | reverse complement strand
GAAACACCCGCCGCCCCTCGGGGCAATGCGCAATTCCGAGCGCCAGAATCTGCCTTGGCGTGGCGCCGCTGATCTTGCGGCCGTCGAAGGTGATCGTGCCGCCGGCAAGCGGCAGCATGCCGCTGATGGCTTTCAGCGTTGTCGTCTTGCCGGCCCCGTTGGCACCGATCAGCGTGACGAGTTCGCCCTCCTCCACGGCGATCGAGACGTCGCGCAGGGCCTTCACAGCACCATAGGAAACGGTGACGTTGTCAAGCTTCAGCACGTTTCTTCAATCCCGTCCCGAGATAGGCCTTGATGACATCCGGATCGTTCTGGACCATGACCGGCGTTCCTGACGCGATAATGCGCCCCTGATTGAGGACAAACACGGTGTCCGAAATGCTCATCACCATATGCATGTCATGCTCGACCAGCAGAAT
This sequence comes from Pseudomonadota bacterium, assembly GCA_023431725.1. GTDB lineage: Bacteria > Pseudomonadota > Alphaproteobacteria > Rhizobiales > Xanthobacteraceae > Pseudorhodoplanes. The sequence goes on along the minus strand of JAEYVN010000452.1, from coordinate 3,231 downwards.
GGTGACACCGTCGTCGCAGATGCGCCGTACCAGCTCCTTGAAGCGCTCGGTCTCCGACGGGTTAAGTCCGGCAGCAGGTTCGTCAAGCAGCAGAAGCTTGGGTCGCGCCGCGAGGGCAATCGCAAGACCGAGAAGCCGCTGCTCGCCATAGGCAAGACTGCCGGCCAATTCCCTGGAACGTCCCTGCAGGCCCACGAACTTCAGAATATCCTCGACTTCGTCACGCAGACGCGCTTCCTCGCGCAGCACGGACGGCAGGCGAAGGATCGCGCCCCACAATCCGGCCCGGCCGCGCAGATGCATCGCCGTCAGAATGTTTTCGGCGACCGTACAGCCGGCAAAGATGCTGGTGCGCTGGAAGGTCCGCACAAGCCCGAGAGCAGCAACGTCATCGGGCGATTTGTCGAGGAGGTTTTGTCCTTCGAAGAACACGGCACCCGCGGTCGGCTTCATGTAGCCGGTAATGATGTTGAAGGCTGTCGTCTTGCCGGCGCCGTTCGGCCCGATCAGACTGACGATCTTGCCCTTTTGGACCGACAGGCTCATGCGCTCGAGGATGACCAGTCCGCCGATATGAACGGCCAGATCCTTGATCTCGAGCGAAGGCGGGATAACGGAAAAGTCGGCCCCGAAGCCCGTGCCTTCCGTTTCCATGGAGGCCATGGCGTTCATGACGACAGCCTCGGCCGTAACCGCTCAGGAAGTGCACGCAGGACGAGCGCCACGCAGCGTTCCCAGATCCTGACCACCGCCGGGACGATACCGTTCGGCAGGAAGAACACGATCAAAACGATCGCGACACCATAGATGATCCACTGCACCTCGGGGCGCGCATAGTCGCGCAGGACTTCCGGCATCAGGCCGAAGATCAGTCCGCCGATGATCGGACCCGTCAGCGTGCCCTTGCCGCCAGTGACCACCATGATGATCATCGTGACGGTGTAGATAAACATGAAGACATCCGGATCGACGATACGGACATAATGGGTATAGAGACCACCCGAGGCGCCCGCGATGGCTGCGGAAACGATCGTCGACAGCACGAGATAATGCGTCACCGGAATGCCGACCGAACGAGCCAGTCCTTCGTTTTCACGAAGCGCAATCAAGGCGCGTCCCACACGCGAATTGACGATATGCGCGACCAGCACGAAAGAGATCACCGCCACAACAAGGATCAGCCAGTAATTCTGTGCCTTGCTGGAAAGCGTGGTCATGCCAAGGCCGGGCAGCCAGAGCGTAAATGATGGAATGTTGTTGATCGCCATCGGGCCTTCGGTGAGGTCGACCCAGTTCAAGGCGATCAGCCGCATCACCTGCGCGAAGCTGACCGTCAGAATGACGAAATAGGCACCGCGCACACGGAAGGCGAGGCGCCCCACCAGCCATCCGAACAAAGCGGCCATCACAATGCCGACCAGGAACGACAGCCAGACCGGTTTAGGCGCGACATCAAGCGTGATGCCAAAACCGAGATTTACATCAAAGCCACACGACAGCAGCGCGCTCGTATAGGCGCCGATACCGAAGAAGGCGACATGCCCGAGGCTGAGTTGCCCGGTATATCCCAGGAGGAGATTGAGACTGATCGCAGCGATGATGAAAATGCCGGTCAGGATCAGAATGCCGACGATGTATGGATCGTTCAGCCAGAACGGCAGCGTGGCAAACACCAGAACGACAAATAAGCCGAAGATGCGCGCTGTCATCCCACCCGCTCCTTCAGCGCAAACAGGCCCTGCGGCTTCAGGATCAGAACCGCAACGATCACCAGAAAGCTGAATGCATCGCGGTAATCGGCCGAGACATAGCCGGCACCGAATTCCTCAACCAGCGCGATGGCGAATCCGCCGATGGTCGCGCCGACCGTGCTGCCGAGCCCGCCGAGAATGACGATTGCGAAAGCCTTGAGGCTCGCCAGATCGCCCATGGTCGGATTGACCAGGAAGACCGGGCCGAGCAGCGCGCCGGCGACCGCGGCGAGTCCGGAACCGAGCGCGAAGGTCGCCGTATAGATCGTGCCGACATTGACGCCCATGAGGGCGGCGACGTCGCGATCCTGAAAGGTCGAACGCATCGCCAGGCCAAGGCGGGTATGATTGATCAGGAAATGGAAGGCGATCAACAGAATGACCGCGGTGGCCAAGACGAAGATCTTCAAAGGCGATACCGACACCGGCCCGAAAACCAGAGGCTGCTGCGAAAATGGCGAGGGGATCAGCTTTGCAATGCCGCCCCAGATGAGCTGTTCGGTGTTCTGCATCGCGATCCACAGACCGATCATCACGATCATGACGGAATCGATATCCGTGGTCTTCAGGCGGCGCAGAACAACGAATTCAAGGATGGCACCGAACAAGATGCCAATCGCGGTCGCCAGCAGAATGGCGACGAAAAAATTCACGCCGAGCAGCGTGACGAACATATACGCCATATAGGCACCGAGCGCGTAGAACTCGCCATGCGTGAAATTGACAATGCGCATGATGCCGAAGATCAGCGTCAAGCCGATGCCAAGCAGCGCATAGGTGCTGCCGAGCATCACGCCATTCACGACATGCTGGAGAAACTGGTCCAAACTTTCCGCCCCGCTCTGGATTTACTTGCACCGGCCCGGTTCCTGGGAAGCCGGGCCGGGATCAGACTCGTGACGCCCTTAGGCGCTCACGGCAGCGGCATCGTCACCTTGCCCTGATTGAGCAGGACGACATAGATGTTGGGCTCGTTCTGACCGCTTTCCTGGCCCGCGGGCCCTTCCTTGATGAAAGCGATATCGCCATTCACAGCCGGAAGCTTGGTTTTCCAGAGCGCCTCGCGCAACGCCTCAGGCTCGGCCTTGCCGGCCGTCTTGATCGCTTCGACAGCAGTCAGAACCGCGTCATAGCCGCGGAAGCCTTCTGTCAGACCCGGGAAGTCGAACTTGCGCTTGTTCCATTCCTCGACGTAAACCTTGGCGATATCCGGATACTTCGCCTTTTCGGGGAACCACGGCGAGAAGAACAGCAGATGATAGCTCTGCATGTCTTTCGGTCCGGGATGGTGGATCAGCTGATCCGGGAATGAACCGCCGGTCGTGATGATACGATGCGGCAGCTTCAATTCATGCGCCTGCTTCAGAGCCAGCGTCATCTGTTCGACACCGGTCGTGATGAACAGCGTATCGCCACCGGACTGCTTGATCGCGGTCAGCTGCGCCGACAGATCCGTTGCGTCCGGCGTCATGAACTGCAC
>JAEYVN010000540.1 GCA_023431725.1 Pseudomonadota bacterium | reverse complement strand
GAGCCTGGGGCCGAATATCGCGAGACGCTGGCGAGCGCGAGCCAGGCCGCAGCGGCCGGCGGCGTGACCACGATTATCTGCCAGCCGGATACGTCTCCGACAATCGACGACCCGGCTATCGTTGACTTCATTCTGCGCCGCGCACGCGACACCGCCATTGTACACGTGCAGCCGATGGCCGCGCTGACCAAAGGTCTTGCAGGCAAGGAAATGACCGAGATCGGCCTGCTCAAGGCCGCCGGTGCCCTCGCCTTTACCGATGGCGCACGAAGCGTCACGAATGCCCAGGTGATGCGCCGGACCCTCTCTTATGCGCGCGATTTCGATGCGCTGATCGTCCACCACACGGAAGATCCCGATCTGGTCGGCGAAGGCGTAATGAACGAGGGCGAGTTCGCTACGCGTCTCGGCCTGCATGGCATTCCGACGGCGGCCGAAACGATCATGCTGGAGCGTGACCTTCGTCTCGTTGCCCTGACAGGGTGCCGTTATCACGCCGCATCCCTCACCTGCCGCGAGTCGCTGGAAATTCTGCAACGGGCAAAGGACGCAGGATTACCTGTTACGGCGTCGGCATCGATCAATCACCTGACACTCAATCAAATCGACATCGGCCCCTATCGGACCTTCTTCAAGGTAACGCCGCCGCTGCGGGCCGAAGAGGACCGCAATGCGCTAGTCGAAGCGGTGTCGTCGGGGCTAATCGATGTGGTGATGTCGGACCATAATCCGCAGGATGTGGAAACCAAACGGCTGCCTTTCGCCGAAGCTGCGCCTGGCGCGATCGGCCTTGAAACCATGCTCACAGCCGGCCTTCGACTGGTGAATAACCACGGCATGAGTCTGACGACACTGCTCGGTGCCATGTCGACCAAGCCGGCGGAGCTGCTGGGACTGCCGGGCGGAACGCTTCGCAACGGCGCGCCGGCCGACGTGATCGTGATCGATCCCGATACGTCCTGGCTGCTCGATCCGGTAGATCTCAAATCGAAATGCAAGAATACGCCCTTCGACGAGGCACGGCTGGAAGGCCGCGTGGTGCGAACCATCGTTGCCGGGCGGACGGCCTACGAGTACGCTTCGGCCTGACGTAAATGATCGCGGGAGCGGGACGCAGCGAAACATCATGACTGACTGGTCGACGATTCAAGCCGCATGGCCGGCGCTGCTCACAGCGCTCGTCCTTGGCTATGGGCTGGGGTCAATCCCTTTCGGTCTGCTGCTGACGAAGATATTCGGCGGTCCCGATATCCGTTCGATCGGCTCCGGCAATATCGGCGCGACCAACGTGTTGCGCACGGGCCGCAAGGGGCTCGCGGCTGCGACCTTGCTGCTCGACATGCTGAAAGGCACGGCCGCCGTTTTACTCGCCCACCATTTCCTTGGCGAGACGGCGACCATCGCCGCGGGCTTCGGAGCGTTGCTTGGGCATCTTTTTCCGGTTTGGCTCGGCTTCAAGGGCGGCAAAGGTGTTGCAACCTTCATCGGCGTCCTGCTCGGATTTTCCTGGCAGGCCGTCCTCGTCTATGCTGCGATCTGGCTCCTGATTGCCTTTGTCACCCGCTACTCGTCGCTTTCGGGCTTGCTGGCCTGCGCGGCAACGCCGGCCATCCTCTGGGTCCTTGGTCTACCGTCGGCCGCTAAACTCTTTTTTGTTTTGGCGCTCCTTGTCTTCATCATGCATCGCGCCAACATCACTCGGCTGATTGCCGGTACGGAAAGCAAGATTGGTCAGTCCGCGGTGAAATCGTGACCCGGGCCGAGACCTCCGCCGGTGTCAATCTCACCGACGGACAGCGTCTCGATTGGCTTCGTCTGATCCGCAGCGAGAATGTCGGTCCCCGCACCTTTCGCGCACTGGTGAACCGCTATGGCGGGGCCCGCGCGGCACTGGCAGCGCTGCCGGATTTGGCCCGGCGTGGTGGCGCGCAGGCGCCCGGGCGCATCTGCTCCGTCGAAGAAGCCGAACGGGAACTCGAAACTGCAAGGCGGCAGCAGGCTGTCTTTATTGCGCTTGGCGAACCCGGCTATCCGGCTCGATTACGCATGATCGACGACGCGCCCCCATTGATCGCCGTGCGGGGAAATATCGACGCTCTCCATATGCCGACAATCGGCATTGTCGGTTCACGCAACGCATCGGCGGCCGGATCGAAATTCGCAGCGCAGCTGGCGCGCGAACTCGGTCAGGAAGGCTTTGCCATTGCATCCGGCCTCGCACGCGGCATCGACGCAGCGGCGCATGGCGCGACGATCGACAGCGGCACAATCGCCGTTCTCGCCGGCGGGCAAGATCGGATTTACCCGGCCGAGCACGGCCGGCTGCTCGACCAACTGCTGAACAAGGGCGCGGCGATTTCGGAAATGCCATTCGGATGGGAGCCGCGCGCGCGCGACTTCCCACGCCGCAACCGGCTGATATCCGGATTGTCGCTAGGCGTCCTGGTCATCGAGGCGGCCCGCCGTTCGGGCTCGCTTATCACGGCCCGCATGGCCCTCGAACAGGGACGCGAAGTCTTCGCCGTGCCCGGCTCTCCGCTCGATCCGCGCTGCGAAGGCACCAATGGCCTCCTGAAACAGGGCGCCACGCTAGTCACCGAGGTCGGTGACATTACCAATGTGCTGGCACCGATTCTGGGCCGCCCGATCGAACTGCCGGTCGAGGAGCCCGATCACGATCTCGGTGACCCTAGTGATGCCGCTCCCGACGAGCGCCGCCGGATCATCGCGCTGCTGGGGCCGACTCCGGTCGAGATTGACGATCTCATTCGCCTCTCCGGTGCGCGCCCTGCGATCGTCCGCACCGTTCTTTTGGAACTGGAGATTGCCGGAAAGCTGGATCGGCAGGCCGGCGGGCGGGTATCCCTCCTTTAGTTTATGTCGGCGTCGTCCGCGTCGGCATGATGCTCGGCTTCCAGCCGCGCCATGTCGAGCAGGTAGCCGAGGGTCCCCATTCCATGCCGGCGCGCCATGGAAGCGAGTGTCGCTGTCAGATCCGCAATATAAGCCGCAGCCTCGTTTTGCTCGCTCCCGCGGCTGGGCGCATTCCGGGTCATGGAAGAGCACCGCCAGCTCAAATTAGGTTGTAACAGACTAATATGCACAATCATTAGTTGCAATCTTTATCGTGTTTGCATCCCCTCGAGAGCGCGGTTCGCAGAGCCTTCATTTGACAGAGGGGGTCGATTTACCCATGGTCCGGCCCCACTTAAGCGGCGGAATCGCCCGCTCGGTCTGCAGAGCAGACTTACGCCATTGGAAATTCATGAATATCG
>JAEYVN010000368.1 GCA_023431725.1 Pseudomonadota bacterium | reverse complement strand
GGTGACGGTCGAAGCGCTGCGGCAGCTTTACGACCGACGTGGCTCGGCGATGGCGAGCCGCTTCGGCGCCGTCGTTCTCGCGTCGCCCGATATCGACATGGACGGCTTTACGTCCTCGATCACGCGCGTGGGTGGCTTCTCGCGCAAGATTACGGTGCTCACCGTCGCCAATGATCGTGCGCTCGGTGCGATGCGTGACATGGCTGGCGGCGTCACGCGTGTCGGTATTGCTGAGAAGCCGCAGCTCGAAGCACTGGGCATCCGCGTCATCGATGCGTCGGACTATGCAGGGAGCGGATTGAACCACGATCTGTTTCTGACCAATGGTCAGGTGCGACAGGTGATCCGACAGGTCATCGACCAGGCGCGGCCGCCCGCGATCGCAAGTGGCGACGTGATCCAGTAGGGGACACGCCAGGCCGTGACGGAGATTGTCAGCGGGCTTCGGAGCGTCGCACCTTGGGTGAGGGATTGTTCAGCGCCACCTGCAAGAGCCAATCGACGGTCTTGAGAATGGTCGCGCGAGAGGTCCAGTTCGCATGCGCCCAATGCACCGTCAGAAGACTGCTGGCCTTTTCGAGTAGCGCATGTTGGCCGGCGCCAATCATGCGCGCCTGATTGATCGTCGCAACATAGATTTGACGCTGGCGGTCGATGTCGTCCGGACGGATGGTCGAACTTGGCCGACGCACCGCGGCTTTGTTCCCTTGTTTGGCCCTGACCGACATTTGCATCCCTTGAGTCGGCTCTTGTGTGGCCGATAACGCGGGACGGTAGAGAGCGGTGCGCGGTGAACCGAATAAAATTCAGTGGCGCTCATATAAATTCTACGTAAATCCAACCTCCACGAAAGTTTAAACCGTCGCGTCGGCCGGCAACGCGAGACGATAGCCGACACCCAACTCCGTCAAAAGAATCCGCGGCTTTGTTGGATCGGTTTCGATCTTCTGGCGAAGTTTGCGAACGAATATGCGCAGGTAATGCGTGTCGTGAACATGCCATTGGCCCCAAACCTCTGTCAGTAGGCTTTGGTGGGTCACGACCTTGCCGGCATTCTGCGCAAGAATTTGCAACAGCCGGTATTCCTTGGGCGTGAGCACGAGCCGTTTGCCATCGGCCGTCACCTTCCGTGCCGCGAAGTCAATCGTGAGATGTTCGATCGACAGCACGCTTTCGCCAGACGCACCGCGAGAATGCCGGCGCATGGCGACTTTCGCGCGGGCCAGCAATTCCGCCATGCCAAAGGGTTTCACGACATAGTCGTCGGCACCGAGTTCCAGAAGGCGCACCTTCTCTTCCTCGCTCGACCGGACTGATAGTACGATGACGGGTACATTCGACCATGAGCGTATGCGCTCGAGGACTTCGCTGCCGTCCATGTCCGGCAAGGCCAGATCGAGGATGATCAGGTCGACGGCGCGGAGCGTCGCAATCTTCAGTGCCTCATGGCCGGATGTGGCTTCCTGCACGACATAGCTGTTGAGTTCCAGACCGGCACGCAGAAAGCGGCGGATCTGGCCTTCATCATCCACAACGAGGACGACGGGAGAGTTGTTTTCGGTCATGCGTCAGACACGCTCCAGGCGTTCGGCTCCTGTGCCTCGTCAGGCTCCCGGGCGATCGGGAGGTGGATCGACACTTTCGATCCACTGCCTTCACCACTACTTGTAATGTCGAGATGGCCAGCATTGGCTGCAACAAACGATTTCGCGATCCATAACCCAAGCCCGGCACCGGTGATCGTGGACGTATGCCGCTCACCCCGGAAAAATCTCTCGCCGGCATGAGATTTTTCCGTAGCGGAAAAGCCGGCGCCCCGATCATTGACGGACAGGATCACATCGGCGCCGACACGTTCGCCGGTCACCTCGATCGGAGTGCCTTGAGGTGAGTATTTGATGGCGTTGTCCAGCACCTGCACCAGCGCCTGTTCGATGAGCACGGAATCCACATAGACCAGCGGCAGATCCGGGGCGACCCGGACATTGACGGTTCTGTCATGCAAGCGATGGCGGCGATGTTCCTGCGCAGAATTGATGATGTCAGCGGGTTCCGACCATTCAAATTTTGGTCGCACCCCATTGCTCGATATCCGAGAAGCATCAAGGAGATTCTGGATGTCGCTGTTGAGGCGTTCAGCTTCTTCGCGCGCGATGTTGGCAAGGCTCGACAGGCGCAAATCCGACCTGACGGTCGGTGACGCAGCAAGGGTCGTGGCGGCGCCGAGGATGGAGGCGAGCGGCGTCCGCAATTCGTGCGAGACGGAGCCCAGCAGAGCATCACGCAGGCGATCGGATTCAGTGCGTGAACGGGCTTCGCTAAGGGCGCGCTCCAGACCGAGTCGTTGCAGCGTGGCAGTGGCGTCGGCCATTGCCGTATCGATATCGGCGCGAATTCCGTCCGCGCGGAGGCGGTTGCGCGAACCAAGATTGATGGCGAAGACACCAAGGTCAGGGCTTTGCGGTGATACAGCGCGGACAAGCCAGGCTTCGCCATTGCCGCCATCGACAAGACGGCCCTGTTCGGGATCGCTCGACCGGGTGAGGGCTGCGATCAACACATCGCGAACCGGCGCGGGTACATGTGCCTTCGCACAACGATCGATAGCCTCGCTCTCCGTCGTTGCCGGGCCGAACAGCAGAACGCTGCGACCGACCTGCAGTGCGAGATGCTGCTGGATCGCGCCGTAGATGTCGGCCGCATCCTTAGCGGCCGTCAGGCGACGTGCAAAGGCATACAGGGCGCCATTTTCGCGCTCGCGGCGATTGGCGCGCTCGGCTTCGACGCGTAGGCGTGTTGCGAAATGACCGGTGACGACGGCGACCAGCAGAAACAGAATGAGGTCGATGATTTGCAGCGTATCATTGACGCGAAGATCAAAGATCGGTTCGTAGAAGAAGAACGCGGAGGCCGCGGTTGCAGCAAGAGCGGCGACGACAGCTTCGATGACGCCCCAGCGGATTGCCGCAATGAGCACAGGGATTACGTAACCGATCGCGATATGGCGGATGTCGGTGAGCCACACGATGAAGGCGAGGACTGCCGTGGTGGCGGCAACAAGCACGATCGCATACAAGATGCGATCCATTTGCACGGAGCGCACGTGATAGCGGTAAAGATCGGATAGCGGCTGTTGCATGGCGCTTCCATTCTAGAACAAAAAGCCCCGCCGGGGGCGGGGCTTTAGGTGGCAGGGCGTCTGCTGCCGCCCGTCCAGAGATTGGTTATTCGGCAGGTTGGACGTAGCCCGCCTCGGTTTCGATGTTCACATCCTTGGTGTCGCGCAAGAAGATTGCGCCGATGACCAGCGTCATCACCGCGATCACGATTGGATACCAGAGACCGGCATAGATATCGCCGGTGGCCGCAACGATCGCCGTGGCGAGCAGGGGCAGCATGCCGCCGAACCAGCCATTGCCGATGTGATATGGCAACGACATCGACGTATAGCGGATCTTGGTCGGGAAGAGTTCGACCAGGAAAGCTGCGATCGGCCCGTACACCATCGTCACATAGAGGACCATGATGAAGAGCAGCAGGAGCGTCAGCGGCCAGTTGATCTTGGCCGGATCAGCTTTGACCGGATAGCCCGCCTTGGCGAAGGCCGCCGTCCAGGTCTTCGCGTCCCAGCCTTGAACGGTTTCGGAGCCGATCTTCAGAGACGGTGCGGCTCCGGCCGGAGCACTTTCCGTGTGGAACGATACGCCAAGCTTGGTCACAAAATCCTTGGCGCGGTCGCAATCGGAGAATTTCGACCAGGGGCCTACGAAGACGTGGAAGTTGCAGGTCGAGCGATCGACCGCCACGCTGATCTCGTTATTGGCCTGGAATGCCGCAAGATCAGGATTGACCGCCTTGGTCAACGCACCGAACAGCGGGAAGTAGGTCACGGCCGCGATCAGACAGCCGGCGAGAATGATTTTCAGGCGGCCAATCCGATCGGACAGCCAGCCGAAGAAGATGAAGAATGGCGTGCCGATCAGGAGTGAAATGCCGATCAAAGTGTAAGCGGTGAGATAGTCGACCTTCAGCGTGATGGTGAGGAAGAACAAGGCGTAGAACTGACCCGTATACCAAACCACGCCCTGACCGGCGGTGGCGCCGAGCAGTGCGAGCAGCACGTATTTGTTGTTGGGATAGCGCAGGAAGCTGTCGGTCAGTGGTGACTTCGAGCCTTTCCCTTCTTCTTTCATCTTCTGGAAGATCGGCGTTTCATTCAGCTTGAGCCGGATCCAGACCGAGAAGCCGAGCAGGACAACCGACACCAGGAATGGCAGACGCCAGCCCCATTCGGAGAACGTCTTTGGATCCATGGTGACGCGGCAGATGCCGATGACTGCCAGAGCCATGAACAGGCCAAGCGTGGCCGTGGTCTGAATCCAGCTAGTCGCATAGCCGCGATCATTGGGACGGGCATGTTCGGCAACATAGGTGGCGGCGCCACCATATTCACCGCCGAGCGCCAAGCCCTGCAGCAGGCGCAGCGACACGAGGAGGATCGGTGCGAGCCAGCCGATCTGCGCGAAGGTCGGCAACAGGCCGACAGCGAAGGTCGATGCACCCATCACAAGGATGGTGACGAGGAACGTATATTTGCGGCCGACAAGATCGCCGATGCGGCCGAACAGCAGCGCGCCGAAGGGACGTACCAGGAAGCCAGCGGCGTAAGTGGCAAAGGCCGAGAGCAGCGCCGCAGTATCATTGCCGGATGGGAAGAACAGTGCGGCGAAGAACGGCGCCAGCACGGCATAGAGATAGAAATCGTACCATTCGAAAATGGTGCCGGTCGACGACGCGAAGATGACGAATTTCTCGTCTCTCGTCATGCCGCCGCCGCGAACGGACGTCGCGGTATGTGCGGTGGAAGACATGGGCGCTCATCCCCTTGTGTTGTGCGTTGATGGGGACGTTGGCAATCCGACGGATGTCACCGTCCCATTGCCGGATTAACGGATATGTTCGCGCTTTCGTCTGTGCGATACTCGTCGTACGCCAAAGGTCTGGATGCGCCGCAATAAATGATTGATTGTACTAGTTTTTCGTACGAATTGACGCTGATGCGTCGAAACGGAATTTTGCACGAATTCCTTTCGCGTGGAGGCGCGATCATAAAACAACAAACAAAAACGGCCCGCTTCAAGTAGCGAGCCGCTTTTTCTTTCGGTGATGAGCCAATCAGGTGACGCGCTGTTTGGTCTGGACGATCGAATAATACATCTTCGGTTCGATGATCTTCAGGCCGCCCGGTGTGCCGACCGCAAGAACAAGCACCTCGATCACGTTGACGATCGAACCGTTCTTTTCGACCTCAGCCACTTTCTGTCCCGGGAAAAAGCCGACGGTGGCCATCACGCAGGCGTCGCTTTGCCCCGCCTCGTTGTTGACGGCGACCAGAGCATTTTGTGCGCTCTCACCGACGAGGTTGTCATCCACCATCAGGTCGACGAATCTCGTTGCCTGCTGCTTGGTGTCGCAAATCAGTCCCGACCCGACCATGATTTCGGGCGAGTTCGGCTTCTGCTTCGCGGTGATATTTCGAGCTTCTGCCCCCATCGAAACGGACACGGCAGCCGCCAGAACCAGAGTGGATAGAAGTTTCATTATTATTCCGCCTCCTGCGGCGAATTTGCGGCGCCCGGAACTCAGGCACTGTTCCGATGCGGCAACGCAGCACATAGTACGCGGTTCCTGCTTTGCTACGGTTTTTGGGCAGGTCATTTGCGCAACCGGGGCAGGGTGCGGCTCTTTTGTCCGCAAAAATGTTTGCTGCCGAGCCAGCTCGCGCGATCGTGAACGACACAATCGTGTTGCTCCGGCCAGTGGTCCGTCGGCGGGGCGCGAGACGCGTGGCCAGGAACCACAAGGACGGTCCCAGCGCCGGCGGCGATCTGGTCACTTTGAATTAAGGCTATGCCGAGAATCCCGGACGGTATTAACGGCCTGACCAATTCGCATCGTCATAACTGCACCACAGCGGCGGGCGCGCGATGTGCGCCTTCGGGAGTGGTGGGTACATGCGTGCGTTTTTATTGGCGTTCTGCGTCGCATCCTGTTGCGCGGGTGATTTGGCACGTGCTGATCACCAGCCGGCGTTTGTCGTGCCGGGACGATCGAATATCCCCGTGCCGATCAACGGCATGGATGCGTCATGGGGTGTGGTGATCGGCGATTTCGGTCTCTATCGGCCAGGGGCCGTGCCGGTGACCGTGATTCCTTCGCCTTATGCGCCGCCGCTGCAACCCGATCCGCCGGTGAACTACCGGCCTGCGCGGCATTACTACCCGACGATGGGTAGACAGCCGAATGTCGGCCGTCTTGAGATCGAACCGTCACCCAATCAACCAAAGCCGCAACAGGCCAAGAGCTTCAGTCGGTCGTGGTCCGCTGAGTCGCCAAACGTGCCGGTGACCGACTATGCGCCGTCAGGCCAGATGTCGATCTATCCGGAAGTCAATTTTGGTGAACCATTCAATGGACCCTGGCCGCCGAACCCGCGTCCTCGTCCTCCGCATCGTCGCTAAACCTCGATCTTTCTCATCAAGAAAGGCACATCATGTCTCGCGTCGCATTCTCTGTTCTTGCCGCTGTCGCCGTGTCTTTGTCGGCAGCCGGCACCGCTCAAGCCGGCTGCGGCTGTAATTCCGATTACGCTGTTGCGTCGGTCGTCGTTCAACCGGCACCGGTACTCGTGCAGCCGGCACCGGTCATGGTTGCCGTTCAGCCGCCGCCGGTCCTGGTGCAGCCCGCGCCGATCGTGCAGCAATATATAGTCGATCAGGGACCGCGTTATGCCGGCCCGATGCTGACCGACTATTATCCGCAGACCTATTACGCACCGCGCGCTGTCGGCGGTTATCCATATGTCTCAGGCTATCGCGCTGCCTATGCGCCGCGGCCGTATCGTCCTTACCCCGGTTATCCGCCGATCCGTCGCTATTACTGAGCGAACGAGCATTGGTTGAGCGCTGATCGTATTCAGCGCCTCAGCCGTGTCGTTGCGACATAGAGCGCAAGAACCGCAGCGTTCGATACGTTGAGGCTTTTGATCTCGCCGGGAAGATCGAGACGCGCGGTCCTGTCACAGGTCTCGCGCGTCAATTGTCTGAGGCCCTTGCCTTCGGCCCCCAGCACCAACGCGAGCGGTGCGGTGAGGGTGGTCTGTGCCAGATCAGCTTCGCCTTCACTGTCCAGCCCGACCAGCAGGAAGCCTCGCTCCTTGAGCGCCGTCAGGGCACGCGCAAGATTCTGTACCAGCACGAGCGGCACGACATCGAGCGCACCGGACGCGGACTTGGCCAACACGCCGGTCGCCTCCGGCGAATGCCGCGCGGTAGTGATCATCGCCTTCACGCCGAAAGCGGCAGCGCTGCGCATGATGGCGCCGACATTATGCGGATCGGTGATCTGGTCGAGCACCAGCACGACGCCGTCGTCCGGCACATCGGCGATATCGGGATTATCGAGTGGGTCAGCTTCGGCGAGCAGGCCGTTGTGGACCGCGTCCGGCCCTAACTTGCGCGCGATCTCGTCGGGACGGACGATTTGCGGCGTTATCTGCGACGGAACGCCTTCCTCGGCCAGCCGCTTGGCCGCATTTTCGGTCGCGAACAGCGTGCGGATGCGCCGGTGCGGGTTCATCAGCGCCGCCTGGACCGTATGCCAGCCATAGAGGACCGCGACGGACAGATCGCCTTCCGACCGTCCACGGGCGCGTGGACCCGGCTTCACTGGTCGGTCCTTGCGTTTGAATGGCTTCCTGTTCGTCCAGTCTTTGCCCATCCGGCCTGGCATCCTGACACATTCGCAACGCGCCTTAGATGGCACGCTCCTCGCTGATTCACGAGTCCGCGCTTGGCTGCCGGATGGCACGCCGTCCTACGACCGCGGCACGCTTGCGCCCGAACTGGCGGAGAGCTGGCAGGTCGCTTCGGACGGCATGTCCTGCGCGTTCAATCTTCGCAAGGATGCAACCTTTCACAACGGCGCACCGGTCACAGCGCTCGACGTGAAATGGTCGTTTGACCGTGCAGTGAAGGTCGGCGGCTTTCCGACCTTCCAGATGTCGGCCGGTTCGCTGCGCAATCCCGAGCAATTCGTTGTCGTCGACGACCACACCTTCCGCATCGACTATGTGCGGGAGGACAAGATACTGTTGTTCAATGTCGCGGTGGTGGTGCCATTCGTGGTCAATTCCGAATTGGCGAGAAAGAACGCCACCGAGGCGGACCCATGGGCGATGAACTGGCTGCGCAACAACGAAGCCGGCGGCGGGGCCTATCGGATTGAAAGCTGGAAGCCCGGCACCGAAACTGTGCTCGCACGTTTCGATGCCTGGAAGAGCGGTCCGCTCCCCAAGGTGCGGAGGATCATCGCACGTGATGTGCCATCGGCCGGCACACGCCGCGCATTGCTGGAAAAGGGGGATGCTGATTTTTCAACCGGCTTTGCAC
>JAEYVN010000304.1 GCA_023431725.1 Pseudomonadota bacterium | reverse complement strand
CGATGCTGATGATGGTCCTGATCTTCATCTTCCCGCAAATTGTCACGACCTTCGTGCCAGACTAGGATGTCATCCTTGCCATGAAGGCTCCGAACTTCCTCTACCGCCGTCCGCACAGTCTCGACGAAGCTCTGGCGTTGCTGGACGATCATGCCGGTGATGCCCAGGTTCTGGCCGGTGGCCAGAGCCTGATGCCGACCCTCGCCATGCGGTTGTCGTCACCGGGCATGCTGGTCGACATCAATCGCATTGCCGCGCTGGAAGGCATCGTCGAGACGGCCGATGCCATTCGATTGGGCGCCTTGGCGCGACATTATCAGGTGGCCGCATCGCCATTGATCACCCGCGATGTGCCACTCTTCGCCTCGGCGATGACCCATGTCGCGCATATGGCAGTGCGCAATCGCGGCACCACCTGCGGCAGCCTCGCGCTCGCCGACCCATCGGCGGAAGCGCCCGCCGTAGCGGTGCTGCTGAATGCGACAATACACCTGCAAAGCAAGTCGGGCGCCCGCGAGGTTGCGGCCCGCGATTTCTTCGAAGGTCTCTACACAACGGCCCGCAATGACAATGAGATGCTCACGGGCGTGAGCTTTCCGCGTGCGGCGCAGGACGAAATCTTTCACTTCAACGAGCTGAGCCGCCGGCATGGCGATTTCGCCATTGTCGGAATCGGGCTGAAAGGTCGGAAGGCGGGGGACAGCATCGGGCAGATCGAGGCGGTGATCTTCGGGCCGGAGCCGGCACCGCTGCTCAGCGACGCGGTCGCAGGACTGACGATCACGCAGAATACATCCGATGCTGCCTTGCGCGACATGGCGCAGGCACTCGCCGACGATATGGACCCGATCGACAATCATCAGGGTCGTCCGGAAACCAAGCGACGACAAGGTGCGGAGCTATTGAGGCGCGCCTTTGTCAGCTTTCGGGAGGCATTGGATGCCTGACGCAGTCGAAGAGTTGCACGACGTTGCCTTCACGCTGAACGGGCAAGGTGTTTCGGCGCAGGTTTCGGCGCGGATGCATCTCGGCGATTTCATCCGCACGGTCATGGGCAGGACCGGAACGCATATCGGGTGCGAACATGGCGTGTGCGGCGCTTGCAACATCACGGTCGATGGACGCTCTGTGAGAAGCTGCCTGATGCTGGCGGTTCAAGCCGACGGTGCTGAGGTTGTGACTATCGAGGGTCTGACGGAAAGCGGCGTGATCGCCGATCTGCAGCAGGAATTCGTTGCCCGCAATGCGCTGCAATGCGGCTATTGCACGCCCGGTGTGCTCGCGACGGCTGCGGACATCCTGAAGGGGCCGAGCTTGTCGCGCAATGACATCCGCGAAGCCCTGTCGGGGAATTTCTGCCGGTGCACCGGCTATCACGCCATCGTCGACGCCATCGAGGCTGTGAGGACACGGCGCGGAGAAGCATCGTGACGGAAGCGCGAGGTATGATCGGGGCCCGTGTGCCGCGACCGGAGGCGCAACGCTTTGTCTCCGGCAATGGCCGATACACCGACGACATCGCCATCGGCGATGTGGGACATATCGTTTTTCTCCGCAGTCCGCATGCGCATGCGCGCATTGTCTCGATCGATGTGAAGGCGGCAAAAGCCTGCGCCGGCGTGATGGCGGTCTTGACTGCGGATGACCTCGCAGCCGTGTGCACGCCATGGCGCACAAAGCTGGCCATGCTTCCATCCCATGTATCGCCGGAGCAGTTTCCGCTGGCGCGGGGTGAGACGACTTGGCAGGGCGAGGCGGTCGCGGCCGTGGTCGCGGCAAGCCGTGCGCAGGCAGAAGATGCGCTGGAGCTGATCGATATCGAATGGGCGGAACTTCCGGCCATCGGCTCGATCGAAGCCGCGGCGGCAACGGATGCGGCCAAGGTCAATACGCAGTTGAACGGCAATCTCGGTCTTGATCACGCATTCAAGGCTGGCGACCCGAATGCCGCATTCGATCAGGCCGCCGCAGTGGTCGAACACGACTTCGGCTTCTCACGCCAGACCGGTGTGACGCTGGAGCCCCGCGCGATCATCGCCGCTTTCGATCCACGCACACGAAAGCTCACGGTCCAGCATTCGCATCAGGTGCCGAACCAGATGCGTGAGATTTTCGCTGCCCAGTTCGACCTGCCGTTCAGCAATGTGCAGGTGATCACGCCGGATGTCGGCGGTGCTTTCGGCATGAAGATGCCAGCCTATCCCGATGAAATGGCCGTTGCGGCCATAGCAATTTTGCTGCGTCGTCCTGTCAAATTTGTCGCTGACCGCCTGGAATCCTTTGTTAGCGATGTTCATGCTCGGGAGGCACGTGTAAAAGCGCGGCTCGCTGTCGATGGCGAGGGCAAGCTTCTGGCCATGGATGTCGCGGTGCAATCCGGCATGGGAGCCTATTCGTCTTATCCGCGCGGCAGTGTCGGCGAAGCATTGATGGCAGTGCATATGACGGCTGCGCCGTATCAGCTGCCGAATTTCAACGGCACGCTGAGCAGCTATTTCCAGAACAAGGTGCCGAGCGGGGTTCTGCGTGCGGTCGGCCAGCCGATCGCCACGACCGTGACCGAGCAATTGCTGGATCTTGCGGCACGCAAGCTTGGCATGGATCCGGCCGATCTGCGCCGCCGCAACTACGCGGCGTCGGACGAGAAGAACACCAAGAACATTGCCGGCACGGCGTTGAGCGAATTGTCGCTCGACCGTTGTCACGACAAGCTTCTGGCTTTGATGGATTATGACGGTCTGCGTCGGGAACAGGCGGCGTTACGCGAACGCGGCATTTATCGCGGCGTCGGGCTTGCGGCCTTTATTGAGCAGACTGGTGTCGGCCCTGCGCTTTATGGCGCACAGAATGTTCGCGTATCCGCTTTTGAAGCGTGCCGGTTGTCCCTGGAGGCTTCGGGCGGGATCCGCTGTGCCACCAGCATCACAGACCAGGGGCAGGGCACGTTGACGGCCTTGCGCCAGATCGTCGCCGGGATACTGGGTGTCGATATCGGTGCGGTCGATATTGTATGCGGTGATACGACGGCGACGCCCTATGGTGGTGGTGCCTGGGCATCCCGAGGCACGGCGCTTGGCGGAGAGGCGGCGTTGCGGGCGGCAACAAGGCTGAAAGAGAGTATCCTGACCATTGCCGCCTCGATGCTGCAGGCTCAGCCGGGCGAATTGCGCATCGAAGGTGGCAAGATACTGAACGCAGCCGGCATGGCGCAGCTTACGGTCGCTGATGTCGCCACGGTGGCTCATTATCAGTCGCACACGCTGCCGCTGGACGATCTTCCGCCGCTGGAGTTCTCCGAAAAATATGCGCCGCGCGATGTACCGTATTTCGTGGCCAACGGTATTCAGGCGGCGCATGTCGAGGTCGATACCGGTCTTGGCACGATCAAGCTCCTGGGCTTCTGGGTGGTCGATGATTGCGGCACCGTGATCAATCCGTTGCTGGTCGATGAGCAGATCCGCGGTGGGGTGGTGCAGGGCATCGGAGCCGCGCTCTATGAGCAGTGCATCTATAATGAAGATGCGCAGCTCGAGAACGGAACGCTCGCCGATTATCTGGTTCCCATGGCGAGCGAGATGCCCGACATCCATGTCGCCCATGTTGAAACGCCGATCAGCGCGACGCAGCTCGGCGCACGTGGCGTGGGCGAGGCTGGCGCTGTCGCTGCTCCGGCTGCGATCTGGACGGCGGTCAATGATGCGCTGGCTCCCTTAGGAGCTGTTGTGACGCAACAGCCGATCACGCCGGAACATGTTCTGGATTGTCTGGATCTGGCGCGCGAGGCGGGCGATCCAGCAGATTGACCACGCGTCATCCCGATGACGGCACCCTGATACAGGATGCTGTAATTGCGGCGCAGCAACGCCATTCAGAACTCGATCGACGCGTGCTTTGGAGGCGCGGTATTCCCAGATTGCCTGCAAACTGAAATAGTGAGTTTCATCGAAGTCGGATGTGGGGGCGTCCATGGCAACGGTGAAAACCCGACAAGGCAGGTTTCGTCCTTCATTACTTGTTGGTCTTCTCGGCATCGCGTCGTTGTGGCCGGGAATGGCTTCGGCTGACGAGGGTGGCGTCAGTTTCTGGATACCGGGGCTATTTGGAAGTTTTGCAGCCTCGCCGCTGCAGCCCGGCGCCGCCGCCGCTATGATTTATTATCACACATCTGTTTCAGCCAGCGGCGCTGCCGCGGCGTCGCGGCAATTTCAAATTGGTCAGTTGCAGCGCCAGGCCAGTGCCAATCTGAACATCAATCTCGATGCACATGCTGACCTCGGTGTCTTCATTCCAAGTTACGTCTTCGAGACGCCGATCCTTGGCGGCCAGCTGGCAGTCAGCATGGCGACGATTGCCGGCCGGTCTGCCGCGTCACTCGACGGAACTCTGACCGCATCGATCGGTCCGCTGACTGTGACACGACAGGGATCGATTGCCGATTCCATCGTCGGATTTGCGGACCTGTTTCCTCAAGCCAACCTGCGCTGGAACAGCGGCGTTCATAATCTCATGGTCTATGCCATGACCAATATTCAGGTCGGTGCATACGATTCAAGACGGTTGGCCAATCTGGGGCTTGGTCATGGCGCAATCGATGGAGGGCTTGGATATACCTATCTCGACATCGCCAAGGGGCTTGAGTTCTCTGCCGTTGCCGGCGTGAAGCATAACTTCAGAAATAATCATACCGATTATCGCAACGGTCTCGATTTCCATGTCGATCTCGCGACGGCGAAGTTTCTGTCCAAGCAATTCTTCGTTGGTGCGGTGGGATATGTCTATCAGCAATTGACGCCTGACAATGGCCAGCCGCCGTTCCTTGGCGAATTCAAGTCCCGTGTCTTCGGCATCGGGCCACAGATCGGTTATCTCTTTCCTGCTGGCGATATGCAGGGCTATTTCAATCTGAAGAGTTACTACGAGTTCGAAGCGCAAAACCGGCCCGAGGGCTGGAATATATGGGCGACGCTTTCATTCACGCCGCCAGAGAAAAGCAAGGCGCCGTCGGCGATGACGACGAGAAGTTCATCGCTGAAATAGAACGCGGCTGATCGCAGATGCGAATCCCCGGCGCCATCGAGGATGGCATTCGCCGTGCAGCGCGTCGCCTTGTCATGGAACGCTCTGTGATGAGTCCTTTGATCGGTGCATGATACCGCAATCTCACCCCTGTGTCGTTTAATTGAGCATCTCGTCTGCTCTGCGGAACAGTGATCTGCGATGCTCGCGATTTGCGTGATGTCCGCATCGATGCGCTTAAGTTCCCGATCGCATGTTCATCGATGAACGGCCGATGATGAATGGCGATGCGGTGAAGGAATTCACGCGCGTTGCATCATCGTTGGTAATTTGTTGCAGGCAAATGGTGTCGGTGATGTCGCAATACATGCGATGCAGCGAATGAGAACGCGAATTCGCTTCGTGTTCTTCGCGACATTCGACGAATATCTGCGCGATCGAGCGTATTATAGAGCTGATCTAGTAGAGTGTTACTGATTCAGCGCGTGAAGTTCCTGTGCGCCGGATAATGAGCACGCTCACGTCAAACCTTCGACAAATTGGAATCGAAAATTGTTGCGTGCGCGAACGAATACACCTCCGTGCCGAGACGTAATCGTCGTAATGAGAGTCGATAATGGGCTCATCCGATTTCGCAGAGAGATGTGGTTACGCTGTATGCGGACAATGAAACGAGGGCATCTTGTGGGTGTGATCGGATTGGCGAGCCTGGTTTTGACAGGATTTGATGGTCCAAGAGGTAGCATCGTCGCTTCTGATGCAATGGCGAGTGCTGATCTCTCGTCCGAATATCGATTGTCTCCCGGCGACAAGGTGAAGGTCACTGTCTTCAATGAAGCCGATCTTACCGGCGAGTTTCAGGTGAACGAATCCGGTGCCGTGGCGTTTCCGTTGGCCGGTGAGGTTTTTGCTGCGGGACGAACAGTGCCAGAATTCAAGTCAGACCTGACCACGACCTTGCGCGGACGATACGTCAAGAACCCGAAGGTCTCGGTTGAGGTCGTCAATTACCGGCCATTCAATGTGATCGGCGAGGTACGCAATTCGGGACAATTCTCGTACAGGCCGGGATTGTCGATGAAGGATGCCGTGGCCATGGCAGGAGGATACACCTACCGCGCCAATACGCGGCTTATCTATGTGCGGCGGGCTGATGCTGGTGGGGAAAGCAGCGTCAATCCGGATGATCGCCCGGTGCCTGTCATGCCAGGTGACAATATTCGTATTCCTGAACGCTACTTCTGAGCAGTGGGGACAATGATGAGTAGTACGCGTAACGCCACAGAAGAAGCGCACTAGCTTCTTTGCGCCATCGCCGCGATCGGTTGTCGGGACCGCGAGCGGAATTCAAAGAAATCGACACGCTGAACGTGGCTTTTGCCGCGAACGATGGCTGCTGTCTGCGGTCAATCGCAGACAGGTAACAAGAAACAGTTGCGACATCACGACCGGGGAAGCGCAGGGGTGAGTGATCCCGCGTCGCAATCATTTGCGGCGAGGGGGCTGTTGTTGACGTGGAGTTCCTTCTTGCGGATCGGGTGTATGTTGCTTCTCGGAATAGCAGCGAACAGCACAGTCGGCTTTGCCCAGGAGGCGGTGCCGGACTATGAGCTGTCTCGTATTCCCGTCGGCGAACGGGTGCAGCCGGGTTATGAGCCCATCGGCTATCGTGTTGGCGGGGTATTTTTCTATCCGCGTCTTTTCGCTGGTGTGATTTTAGACTCTAATGTCTATGCCACGCCGACTGATGCGAAGTCCGACTTCGCCCTGGTGGTGTCGCCGCAGTTGACCGTGAAATATGGACGCGGGACGCCGGGCTTTGATCTTAATCCGTCACGGTTCTCCTATCAGATCGATCTTGACGCCGATATTTACCGCTTCCGCAAATATGACAGCGAAAATCATATCGATGCGCGAGGACGGATCGCAACGAACTATGACATCGCGCCGGATCTGCAATTCGATACGAGTTTTGAAGCCGCGCGTCGTCATGAGGAGCGTGGCAGTTCCTCGCAACCGCTGAATGCGGCGACGCTAGTGCCATACAACGATCTGCGTGGCGATGGCACGCTGACCAAGACCTGGGGACGCTTTGGGATCGCTCTCAATGCTGGTGTCCGCAACCTGACATATGAGGATGTCGATACGTTCAGTGGCATGGTCCTCGACCAGACCCAACGCGATGGAACGATCGCTTCGACCTACATCAAGCCGTTTTATGAGTTTTCGCCGGGATAT
>JAEYVN010000291.1 GCA_023431725.1 Pseudomonadota bacterium | reverse complement strand
GAACTCAAGGCTTTTACCCGCGATGCCATCCGCTGGACATTCTGGCCCTCGCTCGCCGCAATTATGGTGATGCTCGCCTTTGGTTGGCCGTTGCTCCGCCTGTTCGGTGAACGCTTCGTCGCCGGCTACCCGTTGATGTTCGTTCTTGCGATCGGCATTCTTGCGCGGGCGGCCATCGGCCCCGGCGAACGTTTTCTCAGCATGCTCGGTCAGCAGAAACTTTGTGCCATCACCGCTCTGGCCGCCCTTCTTACCAATCTTGGCCTGTGTTTCTTGCTCATTCCCGCCTATGGCATCATGGGCGCCGCGGTCGCGACATCGGTTGCCTTTATCGTGGAATCGGCGATGATCTTTGCCATCGCGAAGCAGCGGCTTGGTTTCCATCTGTTCGTCTTTGGCGGCAAACAGACCTGAATCTACTTCGCCTGGACCAGAACATGCCATGACCGAAACGGCTTTATGGAAGCCGATGTCTGCATCGGATCTTCACGACATCGGCACACTTTCGAACCGTGTTCATATCAAATACCCGGAACGCCAAAGTGTTCTCCAGGAGAAATTCGCACTGTTTCCGAATGGATGCTTTGTCCTGCATGCAGCCAACGACATTGTTGCAGGCTATTGCTTCTCGCATCCCTGGATCGAGGGCGCGCCGCCCTCTCTCGACACCTTCCTCAACTCATTGCCTAGAAATCCTTCCAGCTATTTTATCCACGACCTCACGCTCGATCCGTCCATGCATGGACGAAAGCTGGCCAGTGCGCTGGTGCCGCTTATCGTGGATGTCGCGCGAGCAGTACCTGTTACGCAAATGGCTTTGGTTGCGGTGAACGGTAGCGAACCATTCTGGTCGCGCATGGGGTTCCGACGGACAAATGATCCGGATCTGCAGGCGTCAGCGCGCAGCAAATACGATACGGGTGCAGTTCACATGCAGCGCGAACTGGACTAGCCGGCTATTGCGCCAGTTCAGCGCGGCGATCGTCGGGCGCCGCAAGTATCAGCGCCCAGAACACTTTGTACTTGGTATTCGGCACATACACAGCGGCGATTCCCATATGGGTCGCGCCTCGCAGCAGCATGTTGGCCCTGTGGCCAGGAGAATCCCGCCAGCCGGAAAATGCCTCCGCCAGCGTGTGATAGCCCGCACCGATATTCTCCGCTCCGACCGTGGCCCGATAGCCGGACCGGCGTAGCCGGTCCTTGAAATTGCCGACAACGTTATGGTCGAGCTTGTCCTTGGTGGCCATCGCTCGGGCCTGTTCCTGTGCCATCTGCATCAATTGCGGATCGACGGTGACGTCGCCGAGCATGTTGTTGCGACGATATCCCGAGATCATTGAGGCCGCGGCCTGCGCATCCACCTGGGCGCCTGCATTCGCCATGCTCTGGTAAAAGGTCGGCTGCGATGGTGGCGGCTCGCTGGCGCCGCCGGCAAGCAGAGCCAGACAAAAGCCACCGGTGACGACGGTATGTTTCAAACGGCCGAGCATTTGGCGAACCCCCACGCGTCCGACATGGCCGCAAAATGGTGACTGAAAGGTGAATCGCCCCTCAATCGGCCAAAATCACGTCCGTTTTGCTTTTTTTGGGGGCGGCGGTTCCGTGACCTTCGACGACTCCATCGGGATCTCTAAATTAGCCCCATCCAGTCCCTGGATGCGAACATCCCGCCGGGGATAGGGGATATCGATACCGTGCGCGTTAAACTTTTCCAGAATGGAAAAGCAGATATCGCTTTTGACACCCGCGCCGTCACCGATATTGCGCACCACCCATCCCATTTCGAAGTTGATGCCGTTCTCGCCAAAGCCTGTCAGGAAGACATTCGGCGCAGGAGTTTGCATGACGTGCGGATGATCCATTGCGATCTGCCGCAGGATCTCGCGAACCTTCTTCACGTCACTACCATACGCAACGCGCACAGGGACTGACACCGTCGCGAATGTATCTATATGTGTCCTGTTCTTCACGACCTGCGTGATCAGCTCAGAGTTCGGAATGATGACACTGGCGCGATCGCCCGTCTCGATCTCGGTCGCACGGACGTGGATGCGCCGGACGCGGCCCTCTTCGCCCTTCACATTGATAATGTCGCCAACCCGGATCGGACGCTCCGCCAGAAGTATGAGGCCGGAGACGAAATTCGAAACGACCGATTGCAAACCGAAGCCGATACCGATGGACAGCGCGCCCGCCACCAAGGTGATCTTCTGAAAATCGACGCCGAGTTGGGCAAGCGCGATGGAAATCGCGATTATAACGCCGACGTAGCTGAAGATCGTGGAAACCGAATGCTGCAGGCTGGTGTCGAGCGCAGTTCGCGGAAGGAAGCGCGTTTCCAGCCACCGCTGCACGGCGCGCGTTATCAGAATGCCGATAACGATCGTTGCGAATGCGCCCAGGACGGTCGACAGTGAAATCGTGACATCGCCAATGCGGATTCCGAAGGTGACGTCGCGGACGACGCCAAAAAAGTCCGCCGCGAAGATTCCCCATGGCCCCAACAAGGGAAGCAGGACAACAAGAATGAGGATGATGCGGATGGCGGCCGATAGCAGCGTACCAACGAGTTCGATCGAACGCGGCTTCAATCCGAAAAAATTGGCAACGGCACGTCCCCGGGGTGTCGAGGCGGTCAGCACCTCGGTGAATAACGCATCGATGAACACAAGGAAGATGTAAAGCGCACCGATAAGACCGAGGGCGGTCAGGAAGCGTCCGGCGAGGAACGCAGCCAGGCCGATGAAACCTGTGGCCAATGCCGCTGCGATGCCAATCGCAAGCAACCAGCCGCTAGCCCGGAGCCATCCCGCTCCGCTGACCTCATCGTCCTGCTCGTGACTGCGGCCGACGACGAAAAGGAAGCGGCACAGGATGGCAGCGATAATGATGGAGAAAATTGCACTTGTCGCAACCGTCAGAGAAAGCGGTGCGACGACGGCGCGCTGGAGGACATTGACGAATACGATGACGCCCAGAACACGAGACGCCCAGATCAGTGCCGAAGAGACACGGCTGGCCGCATTGTCATTTATGGACAGCAAGCGACGATCGGGTTCATCCGGTGCGAACAATCCGACGGCAACGCCGCGCCCAAAAGCAGCAATCGCGATCGCTATGGCAAGAGAGAAGCCAAGGTGCGTGATCCGCTGCGGCATCAGCCCGAAGGCATCGAGGATCAAAACGGCTCCCGCAACAATTGCGGGTGCCGTGCAAGCTATGCGCACCAGAGAAACGATTGCGAAGAACGACTTCGCAAACCGCGTGCCCAATTCTCTCGGCCGAAAATCGCGATGTCCAAGCCAGCGCAGGACAAGGCCAACACAAACAAGAAATGCCAGCAAGACCAGGCTTGCCGCCACGAGCGTGCCGGAAGTTGCGACTATTCGCGCATGGTCGAGCCAGCCTTGCGCGAGAAGCACGACGCCGCGAAGTCCGTCAGGCAAAGACTTTGCGGCCTGGGTCCAGAAGCTTGGATCCAGCGCGCTGGACGTCCGCCCCAGCAATTCCTGCGTGAACAGCGCACGCCGCCGTTCAATGATCCTGTCCGAAAGACTTTCCGCGCGTAAGGTCAATACCCGCGCCTGCTTCAATGCGCTGTCCAGCGCAGCACGCCGCTCCTGCAGACGCGTACGTTCTGCAGTGAGATTCGCATCTTCTTTGGGCTGGTCGTCGGCAGGCGCATCGCCCAATTGCTTCAGTCGTGTATCGACATCGGCAAGCCGGCCTTCTAGAGAAACGATGATCTCTCTCAGTTCGCCCCGAACGGGGTCGATGCTGCCGCGCTGTTCAATTAGTTGCGCGTCACTCAGGCCGTCCTGCCGAAGCGCTTCCTCCATCCGATCGACGGCATCCTTTAGCGGCGCAATCGCCTCCGTCGTACGCGACAGGATCAGACTTTCAGGTGAGCCGTCGTCCGGGCTGTTCGTCGCCGGAGCAGGCGATTGCTTTCCCGGCACAGGTTTGTCGGCAGCCGGTTTGGACGCGGCCGCGGGTGGCTTTGTCTGCGCAAACGATACGTGTGCGACAGGCAAAGAAACGACAAAGATCAGGGCAACGAATAAACGGCGCAAGCGAGTATGAACCGACATGGACCTTCCACGGATCAACATTCCTGCTTCTGACGCCTCCAAGCAAAGCGGAACAGAAGGGGAATCAGAACAACGAATAGGGATATTGCAGCATCAGAGGCGTGCGAACCTATCCAGCTAGGAAGCAGCCGAATCGGCAAGCATTATGGCATCCGCCGCAATTGCTTCGCCCCAGGACATTTTGCGGGCCTGCCGGAACGCCCCGCCATTCCGCCGTGACCAGAGGCGCGTGGCGGCAGTTCCATTTTCTTCACACAATTTGAGCGAAACGGTCCCGCCGCGGATCATCGGGGGAGCAATGACGCGGGCCAGAGGGGGGCGAACCGGCCGACGCGAGGCAGCCACGTAAATGTATTTTTCGTCCTCCCAGGGCACTTCACCGGACTTGACCTGGCGATGAATACGCGATCGAGCGACGCGCCGGGAGAAGTGACACCAATCGGGTGGCGTCAGCGGGCACGCAAGAGCATGCGGACACGGCGCAACAAGATACGCACCCGCGGCAACAAGCTGCGCTCGGACCGACAGGATTCGAGACCATCCCGCCGGCGTCCCCGGCTCGACGATCACCAAAGTTTCGCCTGTGGCCTCCCAGAGACGCGTCATCAGCGACGGGATCGCGCTGGGTGCCAATTCGTCCAAGACATAAGCAAGCAGGACGAGATCGTATTTTCTGTCCAGCACCGGAACCGCCGCAAGATCCTGCGACAGCCATTGCGCCGTCGCGATGCCGCTTGAGGCGAGAAGTTCGTTACCGACGGCACGAATCTCGGGAGCATTTTCGATCAGAGTGGCTTCTGTCACAGTCGGCCAGCACTCGCGCGCGGCAAACAGTCCAGTACCCGGCCCGGCTCCAACATCAAGCATGGTGACCGGAGCAAAATCTGACCGCACGTCTGAAAGCGCTTCGAGGCTCGAATGGATCGCGGCATAGGTCGCCGGCATCCGCGCGGCGAGATAGGCCAGCGCGGAGATTTTATCCGAAAGATGCTGGCGGCCGTCGCGTGTCTCTGCCCGGTAGCGATCCGACAGTCGTTGCGCTGCGCGCTGCAGATCGATGAGCGGAACGCCTTCAAGCGCAGCGCTTATCGCAAGACGGATTGCAGAGGGGAGTTCCATTGAAGTGCCAATCGCGAGCCGTAAGCAG
>JAEYVN010000266.1 GCA_023431725.1 Pseudomonadota bacterium | reverse complement strand
GGCTCGAACATGGCGGAGGCGCACCCAATCGCGTTCCGCTTTGTTATGCAGGCCAAGGAGCGTGGAGCCACCGTCATTCATGCCAATCCACGCTTCACGCGGACATCGGCGATGGCGGACATTTAGGCACCGGTACGCGCCGGAAGCGACATCGCGTTCCTTGGCGGCATCATCAACTACCTCCTGACACACGACCTTTGGTTCAAGGACTTCGCCCTCGCCTACACCAACCTGTCCACCATCATTGACGACCGCTTCAAGGATACGTCCGATTGCGACGGGCTGTTCTCTGGCTGGAATGACGAAACCAAGAGCTACCTTTCCGACACCTGGCAATACGAGGGGATGATGATGCCATCGGCGCTGGCCGAGCATTATCTGGACACGGCCGAGTCCTTCGGAAAGCAGACAAAGCTGTTGCATGAGGGGCCACCGCCACGCGACGAGACGCTGCAACATCCCAACTGCGTCTACCAGATCCTGAAACGGCACTATGCCGCTTTCACACCGGAAAAGGTTGAAGCGGTTACCGGCTGCCCTCGCGATGCATTCATAAAAGTCGCGGAAGCCCTTGCACGAAATTCCGGTCGCGAGCGTACAGGAACTATCTGCTATGCGGTCGGATGGAACCATCATACCGTCGGCGCGCAAATGATCCGAGCGGCCGCGATCATCCAGTCACTCCTCGGCAATGTTGGACGGCCGGGCGGCGGGATCATCGCTCTTCGCGGACACGCCAGCATTCAGGGCAGCACGGACATTCCGACGCTGTTCAACATGCTGCCGAGCTACATGCCGCAACCGCATGCGTTGCGGCCACAGCAATCCCTGAAGGAGTATCTCGAGGTCGAACAGGTGCCCACGGGATGGTGGAACCACTTTCCCAAATTCATGATCAGCCTGCTGCGCGCCTGGTACGGCGGTCATGCCTCGGCTGAAAATGACTGGGGCTATAACTGGCTGCCCAAGATTGTCGGCGATCATTCACAGCTGCCAATGACGCTGGCGATGAAGGAGGGCTTGATCCGCGGGCTGTTTCTGCTCGGTCAGAATGTAGTGATGGGCGGAAGCAATTCGGGCCTTATCCAGGAAGGATTATGCAATCTCGATTGGCTGGTCGTGCGCGACACGTCGGAAATCGAAGCGGCCTCGTTCTGGTACCGCGGTTATCCGGTGACGCGTGGCGACAGGCGCCCCGAGGACATCGGTACCGAAGTCTTTCTGATGCCGGCTTCGCTTGCAGGCGAAAAGGCCGGTACCTTCACCAACACGCATCGTCTCGTGCAGTGGCACGACCAGGTCGTCGATGGACCTGGCGACAGCCGGTCCGAGCTTTGGTTTGTCTATCATCTTGGCCGTCGTCTGAAGGAGCTTTATGCCGACAGCGCCGATCCGAAGGACGATCCGGTCCGCGCCGTGACGCTCGACTATCCGACCGAGGGCCAACGCAACGAACCTTCCGCGGATGCCGTTCTCAGAGAAATCAACGGCTATACATGGCCCGATCGTAAGCAGTTGAGTGATCCCTCTGAACTCAAGGATGACGGCTCGACCGCATGCGGCAGCTGGCTCTATGTCGGCGCCTATCCGGACGCGCACCTGAACCAAACCCGATCTCGGAATGCCGACGGACTGGACGGACCCGGCACTCACTTGCAATGGGCATTCTCCTGGCCCGGCAATCGCCGCACGCTTTACAACCGGGCGTCGGCCGATCCTGAAGGCCGCCCCTGGTCCGACCGCAAGAAGCTGATGTCGTGGGACGCAGCTTTAGGAAAATGGGTCGGTCCAGACACGATCGACTTCGAATCCGACAAAGCCCCTGACTTTCGTCCCGACTGGGATAAAAAGCCGGCCGGCATGGACGCGATCTCCGGTACCGATCCGTTCATCATGATGCCGGACGGCCGCGGACATATCTTCGTCACCGCGGGCCTGAAGGAAGGCCCGCTGCCGACACACTATGAACCGATCGAATCGCCGATCCATAACCCGCTCTATACGCAAGAGACGAGCCCGACAGCGAAGCAATGGCAGCGCGCCGGCAATCGCCTGCATGACATCGGCGATCCCGCCTATCCATACATCCTGACGACCTATCGGCTGACCGAGCACCATACTGGCGGAGCACCGACCCGCTCGGTGCCGAGCACGGCGGAGCTGCAGCCCAAAGGATTTGCCGAGGTTCCGCCCGAACTCGCGGAAAGACTTGGAATCCGCCATCTCGATCGTGTCGTGCTGTCGACCGCCCGCGGGGAGATCGAAACAACTGCGATGGTCACGCGGCGTCTGCGTCCGTTCTTCCTCGATGGCAAGACCGTCTATCAAATCGGCATGCCGTGGCATTTCGGTTGGGAGGGATATGCAACCGGCGACATCGCAAATGTACTCACAGCAGTTGTGGGGGACGCGAACACCAGCATGCACGAGAACAAGGCTCTTACTTGCAATCTGCGACGCGGCAGTCTGCGCTTCGAGCGCATGCCGGAGGATGTGGCGTGATGCTCGATTATCGTACCCGTGACGATCTGGCTCCCGTCATGCCCCTTGCCAACGAGTCGACCCTGACCGCCGGACAATTGATTGAACCCGGCAAGCAATATGGCTTCTTCACCGACACGACGTTGTGTATCGGATGCAAGGCCTGCGAGGTGGCCTGCAAGGAATGGAATGTTCTTCCCTCGTCGGAGCGAAAGCTGTCCGGCATTAGTTACGATAACACTCGCGAATTGTCGGCGACGACCTGGCGACATGTCGCGTTTGTCGAGCAGATAAGAGAAGACGGCGCCCGGCCGACCGAAATGCAGCCCTTCCAGAGCCAATGGCTCATGATGAGCGACGTCTGCAAACATTGCAGTAACGCACCATGCCTTGAGGCCTGCCCGACCGGCGCGATATTTCGAACCGAATTCGACACCGTGGTGGTTCAGCAGGACATCTGTAATGGCTGCGGTTATTGCGTACCCGCTTGCCCCTTTGGCGTGGTCGATCTCGATGAACACGATGGCAAGGCCCACAAATGCACATTGTGCTACGACCGCCTCAAGGGTGGTCTCGAGCCAGCCTGCTCAAAATCCTGCCCGACGAAATCAATTCAGTTTGGCGAGTTGAAAGAGTTGCAGGAGCGCGCGCGCGGACGCGTGGATAAACTGCACGGCTTAGGTGTCGACAACGCTTATCTCTATGGCGCGCCCGGCGAACCGGCTGCGACGGGCGGACTAGCCTATTTGAACGCATTCTTCCTGCTGACCGCCCGACCTGAAATCTACAACCTGCCCCCTGCTCCAACCCGCGGCGCCCGGCGCGTTCCGGCTGCGCTGCTGTACGGTCTTGGCACCGCGACTGCCTTATCCGCGGCCGCCGCACTCCTCCTCGTCGCGATGTCGTAGGGGGCAAATATCGTGTCCGGCTTTTTTTTTACCGCCACTGTCCCACATGATCGCGCTGCACAGATTCCCACCTATGCCGACCAAGCCGCGCTAAAG
>JAEYVN010000256.1 GCA_023431725.1 Pseudomonadota bacterium | reverse complement strand
TTCGCCCTTCAGCGCGTCGCCCTGCTGCAAGCTCCTGGACTCGTCCTCGAGGATGGCGAGCCCGCGCTCCAGCGTCTTGCGGAAGCGGGTTTCTTCGAGCCTTAACGTCTCGGTGATCAGGGCCTCGGCGCGGTGCAATTCGGGATAGGCCTGGCCCATCTCGCGCACCAGCACCGGCACCAATTTCCACATCAGAGGCTCGCGCGCGCCCAGCAATTCGGCGTGGCGCATGGCACGGCGCATAATCCGGCGCAGCACGTAACCGCGGCCTTCATTCGACGGCAGCACGCCATCGGCAATCAGGAACGACGATGCGCGCAAATGGTCGGCGATGACCCGGTGCGAGGCCTTCTGCGGGCCGTCGGGCGAGACCTTGGTGAGATCGGCAATCGCCTGAATGATGGCGCGGAACAGGTCGATCGAATAATTGTCGTGCGTGCCCTGCAGCACCGCGGCGATGCGCTCGAGGCCCATGCCGGTGTCGATGGACGGCTTCGGCAACTCGAGCCTATTGCCGTCCGCCATCTGCTCGTATTGCATGAACACGAGATTCCAGATCTCGATGAAGCGGTCGCCATCCTGATCGGGCGAACCGGGAGGGCCGCCGGGAATCTTGTCGCCGTGGTCGTAGAAGATTTCCGAGCACGGACCGCACGGGCCGGTGTCGCCCATGGCCCAGAAATTGTCCGAGCCGGCGATGCGTATGATGCGGCTCTCGGGCAGACCGGCGATCTTCTTCCAGAGGTCGAAAGCGACATCGTCGTCGATATAGACGGTGGCCGTCAGCTTGTCCTTGGGCAGCCCGAATTCCTTGGTGACGAGGTTCCAGGCCAGCTCGATCGCCTGGTCCTTGAAATAATCGCCGAACGAGAAATTGCCGAGCATTTCGAAGAACGTGTGGTGACGCGCGGTGTAGCCGACATTGTCGAGATCATTGTGCTTGCCGCCGGCGCGCACGCATTTTTGCGCGGTCACAGCCCTCTGATAAGGGCGCTTTTCAAGGCCGGTAAAGACATTCTTGAACTGCACCATGCCGGCATTGGTGAACATCAAGGTTGGATCGTTCCGCGGCACAAGCGGGGACGACGAAACGGGCTCATGGCCGTTCCGGGCGAAGTAATCGATGAAGGTGGACCGGATGTCGTTAACGCCGCTCATGACGATCTTGCTGCCGCGCGACCGGGATGGCCCGGCCCCTCTGTGCCTAAGCCTAAAGCCCGGGCGGGATTGATGTTTCGGGGGGATATGTAGCGGTGGGGTCGGCTCAAGTCCAGAAAACGGAGCCGCCTCGGAGGCAAATACCAAGCCCTGAAAATTGACAGCGCGAAGAAGCTGACCGGATATTCACTGTAAAGAGCCGCTTCCTGCCGATTTTGCCTCCATGCGGGCACTCCGCGCGGCTCGCCGGACGGACGGCGCAAATGACCGCATCGGTCAACGAAATTTACGATGACAGATCCTTAAGCTGCCGGATCAGTGCCAGGGGCCTCCCCGAAGCCGGATGGCCCCGGCGAGCAAAAGCCATACCCCCGGGATTGGCCGCCGCCATGCACTTCAAACCTATCCGCAGCGGCATGGCCGAGAACATCAGCGGCGGCATCGCAGCCCGCTCAACAAACAAAACAGGCCGGGATTGCTCCCGGCCTGAAACGATCTCGCGAAATCAGAAGGACGGACTTATTCCTCGCCGCCCTCGTCGTCATCCTCTTCCTTCTCGCCGGTGAGGATCTTGTCAGCGATGAGCCCGGAATTCTGGCGAACGGCGACTTCAATCGAGGCGGCCATATCGGGATTATTGCGCAGGAAGGTCTTGGCGTTTTCCCGGCCCTGCCCGATCCGCTGGCTGTCATAAGAGAACCAGGCGCCCGACTTATCGACCACACCGGCCTTGACACCAAGATCAATCAATTCACCAACCTTGGACACGCCCTCACCGTACATGATGTCGAACTCGACCTGCTTGAATGGTGGCGCCAGCTTGTTCTTCACCACCTTCACCCGGGTCTGGTTGCCGACCACCTCGTCGCGATCCTTGATCGCGCCGATACGCCGGATATCCAGGCGCACCGAGGCATAGAATTTCAGGGCATTGCCACCGGTCGTAGTCTCCGGCGACCCATTCATCACACCGATCTTCATGCGGATCTGGTTGATGAAGATTACCATGGTGTTGGACTTGTTGATCGAGGCAGTGAGCTTGCGCAGCGCCTGGCTCATCAGTCGCGCCTGCAGGCCGGGCAGCGCATCGCCCATCTCGCCTTCCAGTTCCGCCCGCGGCACAAGCGCCGCCACCGAATCCACCACCACGACATCGACCGCGCCGGAGCGTACGAGGGTATCGGTGATCTCCAGTGCCTGTTCGCCTGCATCCGGCTGCGAGATCAGAAGGTCATCGACATTGACGCCAAGCTTGCGAGCATAGACCGGGTCGAGCGCGTGTTCGGCATCGACGAAGGCGCAGATGCCGCCCTTCTTTTGCGCCTCGGCCACCGTGTGCAGTGCCAGCGTAGTCTTGCCGGATGATTCCGGCCCGTAGATTTCGACAATTCGGCCCCGTGGCAGGCCACCGACGCCGAGCGCGATATCAAGCCCGAGCGAGCCGGTCGACACCGTCGCCACGTCCATCGACTTGTCATTCTTGCCAAGCCGCATGATCGAGCCCTTGCCGAAGGCGCGCTCGATTTGTGAGAGCGCAGCATCAAGAGCTTTCGACTTATCCATGGAGGAACCTTCAACCAAACGCAGGGCCGACTGAGCCATCTTTTGCCGCTCCTTATGACTGACGATTCGGGCGGCGTATATGCGCCGTTGGGAGCCTGCTCAGCCGCCCCACAGCGGATTTCGTCCCGCCCTGTTCCCAAAAACTGAAGTCAGAATTATGTACCCCATTTGTTCCCTGTTCGCAATATGTTCTTTTTGAAAAATTGCTCTTAGACATAGATCAATATGTGGATAGGTGGATAAGCCGCGCGGGCAAACTCACGCCTACGACCGCACATGAGCGGCGAAATCCCGCCCAAGCCGGCGCAATCCAATCCGCTTGAATAGCGAATGGGCAAATCATTTCGGCGTACGACCACGAGCAACCGGCCTGATATCACGCTCGGCGTCCGCAGATCGGCGACAGTTGATGACAAATAACAATGAGGCCCGACATCGCGGCCGGGCCTCATGCATAAGCGTTCGGATCAAGCCGCCCTGGCACTCGCCCGGGATTTCTGGATCGCCTCCCACACGCGCGATGGCGTTGCCGGCATATCGATCGCTTCGACGCCGTAGGGTTTCAACGCGTCGAGGATCGCGTTGATCACCGTTGGCGGTGCGCCGATCGTGCCGCTTTCACCAATCCCCTTCACGCCAAGCGGATTGGTCTTGGACGGCACTTCTTCCAAATGCGTTTCAATCTCCGGGAAAAGGTCGGCGCGCGGCATGCCGTAATCCATGAAGGTTGCCGCCAGCATCTGCGACGAGCCCTTGTCATAGACCGCATGCTCCACCAGTGCCTGGCCGATGCCCTGTGCGATACCGCCATGGATCTGTCCACGCACAATCATCGGATTGAGCACGACACCCAGATCATCGACAACGAAATAGCGGTCGATCGTTACAACACCGGTTTCCGGATCGATCTCCAGTTCGCAGACATGCGAACCGTTCGGATGGTTCGGTGGATTGGTGGAATAGGTACCGTTGGCCTCGAGACCGACACCCATCTTCTCGGTCAACGGTCCCATTGGCGCATAGAACGCCTTGGCGACTTCCGGCAACGGAATGGCCTTGTCGGTCCCGACGACACGGAACGAACCATCCTTGAATTCAAGATCGCCTTCAGCCGCTTCCATCAGCGCGGCCGCCATCGGCTTGGCCTTTTCGACGATCGCATCGGCAGCCACCTTGAGCGCGTTGCCACCGACCAGCGACGAGCGCGCCGCATAGGTGCCGCGACCGAACGCAACTTGTCCGGTATCGCCCTGAATGTAACGGATGGTCTCAAACGGCACACCGAGCCATTCGTGCACGAGTTGAGCGAACACGGTTGCATGACCCTGACCATGCGAATGCGTGCCGGCGAGGATCGACACCGACCCGCTCGGATCGAAGCGCAGGTCCATGCGGTCGTTGAAGATGCCACCCTGCTCGATATAGAAGGTGACGGCGCGGCCGCGCAGCTTGCCTTCGCTCTCTGATTTTGCCTTGCGCGCCTCGTATCCCTTCCAGTCACTAACCGTGAGGCACTTTTCCATCACGCGATGGAATTCGCCGGAGTCGTAAACCCAGAAGGTCGGCGTCGTGTAAGGCAGCTTGTTCTCGGGGATCAGATTGCGGCGACGGATTTCATCGGACGAAATGCCGATCTGGCGCGCAGCATGTTCGATCATCCGTTCGGTGAAGTAAG
>JAEYVN010000203.1 GCA_023431725.1 Pseudomonadota bacterium | reverse complement strand
AGAATCGGCACATCGATTGCCTGACGAGAGGCATGAATTATGGCCGTAGAAGGCACGCAGTCGATCGGGATCAGATCGACCAACTCGGCGACAGCGGCCATCCGTCAGGCCTCGCAAGTGACCGGCGCGAGATTCAGTTATCTCCTGGCCACGGCAAAGGTGGAATCCAATCTCAACCCCAATGTCGCGGCGAAGACGTCGTCCGCCGGCGGTCTGTTCCAGTTCATCGACAGCACCTGGCTCGGCACCTTGAAGGAAGCGGGGCCGTATCTCGGCTACGATCGCTTTTCCAACGCGATCACCCGGACCGACGAGGGCCGCTACGTCATCAACGATCCATCGATGCGCAACGAGATCATGGCGCTGCGGCAGGACCCGGTCGCCAATTCGCTGATGGCGGGCGTATTCACCAACAGCAACGCCAAGCAGCTCACCAACAATCTTGGCCGTGCGCCGACCGACGGCGAATTATACGTCGCCCATTTCATGGGCGCGAGCGGTGCGTCGCGTCTGATCGGCATGGCGGAATCAAATCCCTCGGGCAAGGCCGCCGATGCCTTTCCGGTCGCGGCACGCGCCAATCGCTCGATCTTCTTCGATCAGAGCGGGCGCGCGCGCAGCTTCGCCGAAGTCGCCCGGAACCTGACCAACCGTTACGATGTCGCGCGCTCGCGTATGCCGGGCGTCGACGGCACCGATGCCATGGCGGCAATGCCGTCCATGCCATCCACATCTTCGACGTCTTTCACGCCGGAAGCGCCCAATGCCGCGCGCGCCCAGCAGGTCGCAGACATGGCATCGCGCATTCCGGCCTTGCGGAATGATCCGCGGGCGATGGCGCAATACGTGACGCAGGCGACCGCCGCGCAGAAGCCGGCGCAAGGCGAGTCGATGTTCCACAATCCGTACCGCGTGACGCAGCGCCGCGAGGCGGTGTCGAGCACCGTTGCCAATCTGTGGACCAATCAAGGGCCGGCGCATTCGGGCCGCACCAGCCAGCAGGAGATGGCGCGTCAGATGGCGCTCGAACTCCAGAACAAGACACGCCCGCAAGTTCAGGCGCAGGCGCAATATCCCTTTCAGCCGCAGCAACGTTCTCCCGTGCAATCGCAATATCCGGTGCAGCAGCAATTCCAGCCGCTATCCGTCGCGCAGGCTGCGGACAGCCGCAACGGACCGAACAACGGCGCGCTCGGCCTGTTCCAGGACTCGGCGCCGGACGTGCGTTCGCTCTTCACGCATGGCGTGCGCGGTTAAGATCTCAGCAATAATCGCAAAGATTTATGGTGAACCCTTTGTTAAGAGGGGTGGTGTTAGGCTCCTCTCAGCCGGCGGGGTATGTCGTCCAGTAGTAGTGTTGAGCCAGACATGATCGTTCGACAGTTTCTCTTTTGGTTGCGGAGTGCCCCCGCCGGCGAACGCGCCGAAGCGACCGCGGCTCTGGCCAGAGCGTATCTGTATTCCGACCTGTCGAATGATGATCTCGCTGCCGCCGAAGGCGCGATGACGATGTTGCTCGACGATCCGTCGCCGCTGGTGCGCGCGGCGATGGCCGATGTGCTGGCCGCCAGCGAATATGCGCCGCCATCGGTGATCCACGTGCTCGCCGGCGATCAGCCGGAAATCTCGTCCATCATTCTTGAGCGCTCGCCGCTCCTGCTTGACGCCGAACTGGTCGACGCCGTGGCGACGCATGGTCCGATCGCCCAGTCCGCGATTGCACGGCGTGCCAATCTTCCGCGTTCGGTCGCTGCTGCCATTGCCGAAGTCGGCACGGCCGAAGCCTGTCTCGAATTACTGGAAAATCCCGGCGCCGATATCGCGCCATTCTCGATCGATCGCATTGTCGATCGCTTTGGCCATCTCGCGCCGATTCGAGAGGAATTGTTGCTGCGTGCCGATTTGCCGGCGTCGGTCCGGCAGGCCCTGGTCGCAAAATTGTCAAAGACGCTGGCCGAGTTCGTCATCGCCCGCGAATGGTTGTTCGAGGAACGTGCGCATCGCGTTGCCAAGGAAGCGTGCGAGAAGGCGACCGTTGCGCTAGCTTCTTCCACCTCGGACGACGACGTCAGGCCGTTGATCCGTCATCTGCGTGAGAGCGGTCAGCTGACCGCGGGGCTGATCCTGCGGGCCCTGCTATCCGGCAACATGGCGATGTTCGAGGAGGCACTTGCCGAATTGTCCGGCCTGTCGCTGGCTCGCGTCTCCGCGCTGATCCATGATCGGGGAGCGGCCGGATTGCGAGCGCTCTACAACAAGGCCGGTTTGCCGGCTTTGGCTTATCCCGCCTTCCGCGAGGCGATCGCCACGCTGCAGGAAGACGGTTTCCTTGGCGATCCGGTTGGGACGGCACGTCTCAAGCGCCGCATGGTCGAGCGCGTGCTGACGCGCTGCGCAGGTCTCGACAGCAGGGACATCGAACCGCTGATGATGTTGTTGCGCCGCTTCGCCACCGAGGCCGCGCGGGAAGAGGCGCGCATGTTCTGCGACGACATCGTGGACGGCATGATGGCAGAGAATGCGGCCCGAGAGGAGTACGCCGCATGGCAGGACGCGGCCGCTGCGTATGGCTATGCGGATAGCGGCTATGCGGATCGCGATGCGTGTTACGAGCATGCCGATCATGACGCCCGCCATGACGCCGCGCATTTCGGCGAGACGACGCAATATGCGCAATATGCGCACGCTACGGCATATGAGCCGACCTATCACGCGGCCGCCTATGATGCGGCCGAGAACGATGACGCGGTGGACGTCGAGGGCTATGGCGAGCACGCCGCCGTCGACGATGCGACGTTTGCTGATGCGCCATCCGCGGATTGGCATGCCGGATATCGCGGCACCGAGAGCGAATATGCCGCCTATGCCGCCTATGGTGACGACTCGACTGATCCCACCGCCGATCCCGTGACACTGGAGGCCGGCTCCTGGGATGAGGTCTTCCCGGAATACGACGCCACCAATGACGGTCGGGTCGAATACAGCAATACGAACGATCAGCTCACGTTCGATGAGGTCTGGGATGGTGTGCGCTATCCGGCCTCTGACAACACCGTCGTCGACAATTCCCGCTACGCGGCGTGATCGCGCGTCGAGAACTAACGGCGGCTGCGCTTGCGCCGGTCGTTGCGAGGGGGGCGTGCCGCAGGCTTTTCGCTATCGTGGCTGTGGGTGAGGGCTGAGCGAAGATCGGTGAACCGGCCATGCTTGGTCAGCACATCCCGCACGGCTTCATCGATCAATTCCTGCAGGCTCGACGAGCGGTCCTCAGCCAGCTCCTGTAAGGCGCGCAGATCCTCGACATGAAACTCGATCAGCTTGCGGGGCATCTGATGTCAGAATAGCGTTCCATATCCGCTCGATATGGCCTCGGTGCGGGGATGGCGATCATGCAGATAGGCGGCGAGCTGCTCACGCAGGGCTTCATCGCGCTCGCCGTGGTGGCCGGCAACGACAGCACCCTCGAATAATCGCTGCTGGATGTCCTGCGGCAAGTCGCCCCAAGCCTCGATGACGGCCTGGCCGAGCGCCAACGCGTAGCGTGCATCCGATCCTGTGCTCATCGCTTACTCCGCCTGTCCGGCCGCTAACGCGGGACCGCGGAAGGAGTTCCGCCTCAGTCGCCGTCCTCGGGAACGAGTGGCGCATCGAACAGGCCGTCGAGATAGCCTGGCCGGTGCTGGTTTTCGCGAACCAGGAAGTCACGAACCACATCGCCCAGTTTGATCGTCAGTCTGTTGGCGACGTCTTGAATGTCCGCCCTTGCATGTTCGCGTACGATCGCGCGCACAGCATCGACATGCTGATCGATCAGGAGCAATGGAATGCGATCGTGCCTGGGGCTGTATTCGAGCAGCATGCAGAGGCTGCGTGCCACCGGTGTCGTCAGTGGATAGCCGAAGGTGGCGGCATCGCCTTTCAGGTCGTGGGCGGAGTGAAACAGCTCGGCGATGGTGGACTTGTTGAAGCCGTGTTGCTTGATCCCGTCGCGGGCAGCCGCCAGGCGATCGCATTCCTTCGCCATCCAGTCGGCGAATTCGGTCGACAGTTTCTCCATCGCCGCTTCCGCACGGCCCACCGGATCGTCATCGGGCAGCGAGATACGCGAAATCGCCTTCGCCAGTTTGTTGACCGGCTTGATGATCTCGTGGTCGGCGAAGGTGAGGACACCGGGATGGTCGTTGTTGTTGCGTATCATGACAGCCCGTCAGCTCGACATGTTCGCTTTGTCGTACAGCGATTGCTGCTCGATGATATCGGCGCGCTCGCCCTTGCGGCGTTCCGGTCCCGTATAATTTGTAATGACGCCGCGACGCCGATCCGGGCCGAAGTAGCTTTTCGTCTTCACGAACGGTCTCGGATTCATGACAATGTTGAGAATGCGCTCATACAGGGCCTTGGCCGACAGCGGTTTGGCGAGAAATTCGGTGACCCCGGCATCACGTGCAGCGGTGACGTGCTTCTTCTCGGAATGGCCGGTGAGCATGATGATCGGTACGAACGGGTTGGCATTCGCGCCCGGCTGGCGGATCATCTGCGTCAGCTCGAGCCCGTCGAAGATCGGCATCGCCCAGTCGGTGATGACGATGTCGGGCACGTGATGCATGAAGGCTTCAAGTCCGCTCGCGCCATCCTCGGCTTCGATCACTTCACGTGCGCCAAAGCTGTGCAACAGGGTGCGCACGATGCGCCGCATATGCGCATTGTCGTCGATGATGACGAAACGCAGACGATTGAAGTCGATACGAGCGGCCATAATACTGCGAGAACGAGGAGCGCGATGTCGGCCAAGCTACTTTTGCCGCATTAACGAAGCCCTAACCATAACGGGCCGCGGCACGTGCTTAATAACCGAATTGCTCGCGTAGAATCCGTTCGTCGAGACTGTGCCCGGGATCGAACAGCATGTGCATGGAGATGTCATGATCCATGCTGATCTCCACGCTCACCACATCGCGCACTTCGGCATGATCGGCAACTGCTGCCACCGGCCGTTTCACGGGATCGAGCGCCTCAATCGTCACGCGTGCGGTGTCCGGCAGAAGCGCGCCGTGCCAGCGACGCGGACGGAACGGACTGATCGGCGTGAGAGCGAGCAGGGGCGCCTTGATCGGGATGATCGGTCCCTGCGCCGACAGGTTATAGGCGGTCGAACCGGCCGGAGTCGCGACCATGACGCCATCGGCAACCAGTTCCGGCAACCGCTCCTTGCCGTCGATCAGAATCCGCAGACTGGCGGCCTGATAGGTCTGGCGGAAGATCGAGACCTCGTTGATGGCGTAATGCTCGGCGGTGGTCCCGTCCTGATCCTTCGCGCACATCACCAGCGGATGGATGATGGTGGTCTCGGCGGCCGCCAGGCGCTCGGGCAAGCCCTCAAGCTGGTATTCGTTCATCAGGAAGCCGACAGTGCCGCGATTCATGCCATAGACGGGCTTGCCGCCGCGCATGAGACCGCGGAGGGTTTGCAGCATGAGGCCATCGCCGCCGAGCGCAACCACCACATCTGCTGCGGCGGGCTCACAATTGCCGTAGAGGCTGACGAGGTGCGCATGCGCCTCGACCGCCTCCGGGCTCTGGCTCGCCACAAAGGCGATCTTGTCGTACCGGCGGGCCGCGCTCATCGATCGCCCTCGCGCTTCCTGTCGTAGTTGCTATAACGCGGTCCGCTGAAAGATTAGGCAAGAGGTGTCCGATGGAACGCGTGGTGCTCGTCTATACGACTTATCCTTCGCTTGTCGAGGCAGAGAAGGCCGGGCGCGAGGTGGTCGAGCAGCGGCTGGCGGCCTGCGTCAATATCCTGCCCGGCATGGTGTCGCATTACTGGTGGGAGGGGAAACTGGAGCGCGGCCAGGAGGTCGTGATGTTCGTCAAGACCCGGGCCTCGTTTTCCGACCGCGTCCGCAAGGCGCTGAAGGCCTCCCATCCCAACAAGACACCGGCCATCATGATCATTGCAACGGAGATGGTGGAAGACACC
The DNA here is from genome assembly GCA_023431725.1 of Pseudomonadota bacterium. GTDB lineage: Bacteria > Pseudomonadota > Alphaproteobacteria > Rhizobiales > Xanthobacteraceae > Pseudorhodoplanes. Next base: position 563 of record JAEYVN010000203.1, on the reverse strand, counting down.
TATCTGCGCTGGATCATGCAGGAGACCGACCGCGCCGCGATGGCGTGATCGGCCGAGGCGTCGTCGCAATCACAGCCGCGAAGCCGCGATCTCAATAGGCCTGCAGCGGCAATAGGCCTCCGGGGCCGATCAGCACGCCCCAGGTCTCGTCGGCGCCGACCTCGATCGTCTCGCTGGCGGACTTGCCGCCGGCTTTCATCGACACCTGGTACTTGCCGGGCGCCAGATCGAGCATCGGGCCGTCCGGATTCTTCGCGCCGGCACCGGGCTTCACCCGGAAGGTCTGCTTGTTGATCGTGACAACGGCTTCGCTGTCGTTCGGATTGGCGATCAGCACCTTGGCCTGGCCGGGCTTCGGCAGTACGCCCGCCTTCCGCGCGGCGTCCGGCTTGCGCAAGGCGAGTAGCACCTGCGTATCGCCCCCTTTGCGTTCGATCGTGAGCATCGCCGGTCCTTCGGGTGTGGTGAAAGCGGTCTGCGCGCGGGCGCCGCCGACCGACGCGCCTTGCGCTTCCGTCCAGCCGCGTTGTTTCAGCGCACCACGATAGAAATCGAGCATGGTC
>JAEYVN010000015.1 GCA_023431725.1 Pseudomonadota bacterium | reverse complement strand
CTTCGGTGCCGCGCCATCGCGCCACAGAACATCGCCATGCGACGGTTCGATCAAGCCGGCAATGATGCGCAGGGCCGTCGACTTGCCGCAGCCCGATGGCCCGAGCAGGGAGACGAATTCGCCCTCTTTGATTGCGAAGGAGGTGTCGCGCAGGGCTGCCACGCCATTCGGAAACACCTTGCCGATGTCGCGAAGTGTGACCAATTCCTGTGCGGGCATATGCGTGGCCGGCATGACGATGCGTTTATTGCTTCGGCCGAAGGTTCAGCCCCACGCCCTTGTTCACGAACTGCAGCGTGTATGCTTTCTTGTAATCCAGCGTCGGTTTCACCACGCCGGCACGGGCCATCTTGTCGAAGAAGTCCTTCACCCGCGCGTCGGTCATCGCGCCGACGCCGAGAGTCAGCGAGTCGCCTGAATCGACGATGCCGTTTTCCTTCATCCTGGCGACGGAATAATCGAGCAGCGCATCGGTCATTTCCGGGTTCTGCTTCTTGATCAGTGCGTTCGCAGCCTTGTTGTCACCATAGATGTAATTGTACCAGCCGATGTTCGAGGCATCGACGAAGCGCTGCACGAGGTCCGGCTTCTTCTCGACGAGATCGCGGCGCGTTTCGATCAGGGTCGAATAGGTGCTGAAACCCTGATCGGCCAGCAGGAAGATCTTCGGCTTGAACTTGCCTTGCGTCTCGACCGCATAAGGCTCCGAGGTCACATAGCCCTGCATGGCGAGGCGCTTGTCGGCAAAAAAGGGCTGCGGATTGAAGTTGTAGGGCCGCACCTGCTTGTCGGTGAAGCCGTAGTCATTCTTCAGCCATTGATAATAGCCGACGAGACCCTCCTTCGATACGAGCAGGTTGAGCTTCTTGAGGTCCTCGAAGGTCTCGATGCCCTGATCGGGATGCGCCAGAAAAACCTGCGGGTCTTTCTGGAAGCTCGCGGCGACAGCGATGGTCGGCACCTTCTGTTCGACGGCATCGAACGACTGCAACAGGTTCGCGCTCATGTAGAAGTCGATCTTGCCGACCGGCAGCAGGATCCGGTTGTTGACGTTCGGCCCGCCGGGCAGGATCGTCACATCGAGTCCGTATTTGCGGTAGGTGCCATCCGCGAGCGCCTGATAGAAGCCGCCGTGCTCGGGCTGCGCCACCCAGTTGGTGCCGAAGGTGACCTTGTCGAGCTTCTGGCCGGATGGCTGCGCCTGCAACGGCTGCGGCAGCAGGCTCCATACAGCAAGAAGCAAGGCGGCCCAGACCGATCGCATCCGTTTGTCCTCATCGCATCAGTGGATCGACCATAGGTCAGATGACCTTGTTTTCCCAGCGACCTGACGGATTTGTCGCAAAGCATGATGCTCAGTCTGTAAACGCGAGCGGCTTGGCAACCTCTTCCAGCGGTTTGCGTTCAGCGGCGATGCCAAAGCGCAGGGCGATGAAGGCTGCGGCCACCATGAGACACGCGGCGAATACATAGCCGCCGAACAGGGCCGTCCGGGATCCGGTGTCGATCAGCTGACCGAAGACGAACGGGCCGGCGACGCCGCCGATGCCGGTCCCGACCGCATAGAAAAACGCGATGGCCAGCGCGCGGATCTCAAGCGGGAACGACTCGCTGGCGGTGAGATAGGCCGAACTGGCTGCAGACGAGGCAAAGAAGAAGATCGCCATCCAGCACAGGGTCTGCGTGGTCGCCGTCAGCACACCCAGCATGAAAAGATATCCGGTCAGCGCCAGCAGGATGCCGGAGACAAGATAGGTGAAAAAGATCATCTGCCGGCGTCCGATGGTATCGAACAGCCGACCGAGCAGGACCGGTCCCAGAAAATTGCCGAGTGCGAAGGGCAGGATGTACCAGCCGACCTGATTGGCGGCGATGCCGAAGAAATCGGTCAGCACCAATGCATAGGTGAAGAAGATGGCGTTGTAGAAAAACGCCTGCGCCGCCATGAGGGTGAAGGTGACGGCGGCGCGCAAGCGGTGAATGACCAGCAGTGTCATCGCCACTTCCGCGAGCGGCGTGCGTTTTCGCGGCACCAGCCGGACCTTTGGCAATGAATGGTTGTCCGGGCGGACATAACCCGCAATGCCATTCTCGATGTCTGCGACAATTTTTTCGGCCTCTGCCGCGCGGCCATGGGTCATCAGCCAGCGCGGGCTCTCCGGCAGCCACATGCGCATGAAAAAGACGATCAGACCGAGTCCCGCACCGATCAGGAACGCCAGCCGCCACCCGTATTCCGGATTGATGACGGCGGGATCAAGCAGCACGATCGAACCGACGGCGCCGATGGCTGCGCCGATCCAGAAGCTGCCGTTGATGATGAGATCAGTCCAGCCACGCACGCGCGCCGGGATCAATTCCTGGATGGTGGAGTTGATGGCGGCATATTCGCCGCCGATGCCGGCCCCGGTGAAGAAACGGCAGAGCGCGAAGGTCCATAAATTCCAGGTCAGCGCCGTCGCCGCCGTCGCGACAAGGTAGACACTCAGGGTAATGAAGAAGAGTTTTTTGCGTCCCAGCCGGTCGGTCAGCCATCCGAAGAAGAGAGCACCCAGCACCGCACCGGCAAGATACGCGCTTCCGATGATACCGATATCGGTATTGTTGAACTTGAGAACCGGGCTATCTTTGAGAGCCCCGGACAAGGCTCCCGCCAACGTGACTTCGAGGCCATCAAAAATCCATGTAATACCGAGAGCAACGACGACGAGCGTGTGGAAGCGGCTCCAGGGCAAGCGGTCGAGACGCGCCGGGATATCGGTTTCTATCGCCTCGCCCATCCCTCACCGTTGGTTGAAAAGGCACCATACGCTAACCAATTTTGTGACGGACGGTTCCGCCAAAATTTCCTTTCGTCGGCTTACTGCCGGATGTCTCATGTCGTGGATTCGTGCGATGGGTATTGTCCAGATCGGGACGAACTGAATTGATGCCATCGCGTGACCGAACCGTTCTGCTCCAGCGCATAATGCCGCGGGTTCTGCTCGCGCTATTAACGCTTGCGGGCGTGATATTGTCGGTCTTGATTGCCATGCAGGAGGCGCGGCAGTACCGCACCGTCGAGCGGCTGCGCATCGGCGAGGACATCGACACGCATTTCGGCACGGTCAACGAGCATATTCGGTCACGATCGAGTCTCGCCAGGACAGTGGCTCGGTTCTTCATGCCACCGCCGTTGTCGACACCCCATGCGCTGGGCACTTTTGGTGATCGCGCGCTCGGGCTCGCGGCGGATCTGCAGGCCGTTGCCTGGCTGCCCGAGGTGGATGCCTCGCAGGCGGCAGAGGTGTTGCAGTCCTTGCGCGCGTCCGGCGTCGAGAATCCGGAATTTCGCGGCGTTGATGGCAAACCGATCGATCCGGCAACGCTGAAACGGCCGATGTTTCCCATCGTTGACATGGCACCGGCGCATAATCTCGCGTTGCTGGGGACCGATATCGGAGCATTTCCCGAACGTTTGCGGGCCATTCTGCAGGCCAAGAAGACCAGCGAGATGACGCGCGCCGGGCCGCTTCCCCTGGTCCAATCGCCGGATGAACGGACACTGCTGCTTTATGCGCCGATCCATGACGAGAGCGGCGGCTTTCTCGGCGTCATGGGGTTCGGCTTCCGGGTCGATCAACTCTTTCACAGCGCGCTCACATCGACCCGCGTGCCGTATGGGGCGTCCGTCAGTGTCTTCAGCCAGGGCATGACCCAACCGATTTATCGGCTGGCGGCCAATGGCGCCGTCGCGCTCGCGGAGCAGCCGCGCACCTTGTTCGACCGCAAGATGGACTTTGGCAACAGCGAATTGCGGTTTGTCTATTCGGTGCCGCGCGATCTGCGGCATGAAGCATTCGTTCACGGCTTCTGGGTGGGCAGTGCCGGCCTGGCGCTGACCGGTGCGGCTGTTTTGCTGCTCGGCTTCATCTGGAACAGGGCCGATGCCCTGGCCGATGAAGTCAGTTCGCGCCGCTCGGCGGAGGATCGCCTCAAGGTTCTGATCCATGAGCTGAACCATCGCGTGCGCAACGTGATGGCGGTGGCGCAGGCGGTGGTGCGCCTCAGCTTCACGCCGGGACTAAGCATGGCGGACATTCAGAAGACCGCCGAAGGCCGCCTGCAGGCGCTGGCCCGCGCGCTGTCGATGTTGACCGACAGCGACTGGCGCAGCCTCAGCCTGCAAAGCCTGATCTCCGAGGAGATCATCCCCTTTGCCGGCCGCATCAGCATGGATGGCCCGGACATCGCCCTGCGTGCGCGCTCGGCGCAGACCTTCGCCCTGCTGTTCTATGAACTGGCCACCAATGCCGCCAAGCATGGCGCGTTGTCGGTGCCGGAAGGCAAGGTGGACCTGACCTGGCGGATCGACAATCTCGGCGGCGATCCGATCTTCCATCTGCGCTGGAAGGAAAGCGGCGGACCGCGCGTCGATACGCCGTCGCGGCGCGGCTTCGGCGAATTGCTGGTGCGGCGGATTGCGCCGCGCGACGTCGCCGGCAAGAGCCAGGTGCGCTACGACGCCGATGGCTTCGAATACGAACTGGAAGCGCCGCTGCAGGAATTGATCGGCCCGCATAAGGACGACGAAGAGACGCCCGGCAAGAAGGCGTAGAGCGTCGCCGGAAAATTGACAGCCCCGGCCTGCTGCGGCATCCAAGATCCAGAAACAGAAAACGCGAGGGGCATCGGGGTGGGCGATTTCGTCAGCAAGCGGCACTTCAAGATCGAATGGGCGCATTGCGATCCGGCCGGCATCGTTTTCAATCCGCGCTTCTTCGAATTTTTCGACATATCCACCTGGATCATGTTCGAAGCTGCGCTCGGCGTGAAGCAGCAGGACCTCGCCAAGACTTTCGATATCCTCGGCATCCCGCTGGTCGATGCGCGCGCGAATTTCACCGTGCCGGCCAAGTTCGGCGACACCGTCGAGATGCATTCATTCGTCAGCGAATTCCGCCGCTCGAGTTTCGAGATCCGTCACCAGATTTTCGTCGGCGGCAAACTCGGGATCGATGGCACCGAAACGCGCGTGTGGGCCTCGCTCGATCCGGAAACCGGCGCGCTGAAGACGAAGCCGGTCCCCGATGACGTGATGGCGAAGTTCAAGAGCGCCTGAATGTCAGGCGCCTGAACCTCGCTTGTATCTTTCTAGTTGAGCATGATCTTTTCGGAAAACCGGTTCCCGCTTTTCCGGATCATGCTCTAGTGCAGGGCGAAGGCATTCGCCTGCAGGTCGGCCAGGAGATCGGTTGAACCCTGCACCGCCAGCCGCTGATGATAGAAGCGCAGGCCGTGCAGCCCGCCGAGTTCTTCACCATTGCCGGCGCGGCCCGGCCCGCCGTGATTGCATTGCGGCATGACGATGCCGTGGCCGGTATGTGCATCGGCAATCACGCTTTCGACCATCAGCAGGCGACCATGATCCGGACCGATTTCGCCGATAGCGCGCGTCAGGAAGCCGCGGTCATCGCCATACAC
>JAEYVN010000006.1 GCA_023431725.1 Pseudomonadota bacterium | reverse complement strand
GTATTGAAGTCATGCGCCCAGGCCAGCTTGCTGAACACCGCATAATTGCTGCCGTCGTCCGTCCAGTAATCGTTGGCAAAGCGCACACCGAGTTCGGTGCGGGTCGCCGTCTCCGACTTGTCGCCGTAGCTCAGCGCGAAAAGGTTCGACCCGCTCTTCACGTTCTCCGAATAGCCGTCGGTGCTGAAGCGCTGGACCTGCACTGCCGCATAGGGCGTGGTGTCGACGCCGAACAGGCCGTAGCGAATGCCGCTCTCCAGCCGCCCGCCCCAGCTGGAGGCATTGAAGTCGGCGGTGAGCACATCGGTGCCGAGCGCCGTGACGGTGCGGGTGGTGCTCATGTCGAACCACGAACCGGCCAGCGCGCCGGAGACATAGACCTTGTTCATCCAGTGGGTGGCATAGACGCCGGCCTGGAAGGCGTCGCCCTTGCCGGAGCCCAGGCCCTCGGCCAGCGACCAGGACACGCCGCCGCCGGCGAGCGCGAAGCCGAGCACGGTGTCCGGCGATACGCGATAGTCGGCGCCAACCGCGAAGCCCCAGCCCCGCGTCGTGGTGTCGTGGGTGCCGAGCGATATGCCGTCGCCGTCGATCTTGCTGTAGCCGCCATAGGCCGAACCCCAGACGCTCCAGCGCCGCTCCGGCAGCACCGGCGCCGGCGCCGCTTTCAGCACCTTGGCATAGGCGTCCGCGGCTGCGGCGGAGATCTTCGACTTATTCTCCGGCGCGTAGCCGGAGGCGCCGCCGCCCATGCCCGACCGGTTGCGGGTGTCGGCGAACGGGTCGACCAGCAGCGACATGAAGTTGTTCATCAACTGGATGCCGGACTGCTGCGCGCCGGCGCCGACTTCGCCGGAGAGCTGTTTGAGCTTCGCCAGCAGTTCGTCCCCGGTCAGACTGAGCAACTCGATCGGAATGGCGCCGCCGCGATCGGCGTAATCGTTCAGCGCCGCCGCGACGTTTGCCGGGTTCGCCGGTGTGCTGGACGACAGAAAAAATTTGCCAGTCAGCAAGGCGATGAAGGCAAGATCCCAAGCAACATTACCCCACGAGGTCGTGCTCAGTAGCCCGAAGTCCGTGCCGTTGTTGTAGACGAACTGACCGCCGGCATAGGTCGTGTTGCCAGGGAGCGCTCCCCAACTGTAGGCGGAATCTGCCTGGGGGGACACGGTCGAGGTAGTCAGGAACAGCACATATTGCTGGCCGGCCGTCAGCCTGACCGGTCCGTTCGTGCTGATGACGACCGGTTGAAAGGTCGCTCCGGATGGCGCAGTGAGTATCGCCGAGGTGAACAACGCATTGCCGGTGATCCGCGCGTTGGCGGCATCCCATTGATAGACGAAGGCCTGATACTGCGCCGTTCCAAGGTCCTGACGTAAGTTGAACGTAAAGCCGTTCAGAATGGTCTGCCCCGTCGTCGGCGTGATGGTCTGGCCAAAGGTTTCGTTGTACCCCACGCCCCAGTAATGAAAGTTTTGTGCACCGTCCCAGCTCGGCGTGGTGTCGATGTTCTGGCCGAAGGTCGGCAGCGACAACAGGCACGCCGAAGCGGCGACGCCCGACAACAGCAAGAATTTCCGCGCAATGCGCGCGTGCAACAGCCCAGCCATTTCCCCACCGAATAAAAAATTGGAATAATGAGCCCCGACCTGCAAAAATCCCTGGCCGGGCAAAAATTAACGCCTCGGTAGTAAAGTAGGATCACCGCCGCTTTGCAATCATAACGGGCGCTTATAATTCACGCGTGGCGTGCAAGTGGCCTTGCTGCAACGGACAACCCACGCTGCTGCATTGTGGAATTGACCCGCCCAGGCCTGATGCCCACAGGTTCGGTCAATCGGAAGTGCTTCATGGCGCTTGGCCGGCCGGACCTGAGCCCCACCGGCGAAATGTGGCAGCATGGTGCCGATCCGGCATCATTCAGCGCCATAGCCATTCCAACACTGTGGGATAGCGCATTTGCTGCAACCGTGGCGCATTGCAGCCCGGGGGAATCTGGTCTAGACACCGGGCCGCGCGAGGCCACACGCCAGCGCTTGGCCAGGGGACGCGCGCAAGGCGCGCCCTTTTTTTATGTGCCCACAGGTTGTGCCCAGTCTGAGTCCGCGGAGCCGATGCCGAAACGAACCGACATAAAATCGATCCTGATCATTGGCGCGGGCCCCATCGTCATCGGACAGGCCTGCGAATTCGACTATTCCGGTACCCAGGCCTGCAAGGCGCTGCGCGAAGAGGGCTACCGGATCGTCCTGGTCAATTCCAATCCGGCCACGATCATGACCGACCCGGAATTGGCCGACGCGACCTATATCGAGCCGATCACGCCCGAGATCGTCGCCAAGATCATCGAGAAGGAACGCCCCGACGCCGTGCTGCCGACCATGGGCGGCCAGACGGCGCTGAACTGCGCGTTGTCGCTGAAGCGCATGGGCGTGCTCGACAAGTTCAACGTGCAGATGATCGGCGCCACCGCCGAGGCGATCGACAAGGCCGAAGACCGCGAGTTGTTCCGCGAGGCCATGCACAAGATCGGCCTCGAGACGCCGCGCTCGGCGATGGCTAATGCCTCCGGCCTGAAGCACGCGGACCGCGAAAAATACAATGCCGAGATCGAGGCGATCAAGGCGCGCGGTTTGTCCGATGCCGAACAGACCAAGGCCATCGCCGCCTTTGACGCCGCATGGTCGGCCGGCGACGCCGAACGCAAGAAGCGCTACATCGAGCGCGGCCTGATCGAAGCGCTGGAAGCTTTGTCGGTGATCGGCCTGCCGGCCATCATCCGCCCGTCCTTCACGCTGGCCGGCACCGGCGGCGGCATCGCCTATACGCGCGAGGAATATCTCGAAATCATCGAAGGCGGTCTCGACGCCTCCCCGACCACCGAAGTGCTGATCGAAGAATCCGTGCTCGGCTGGAAAGAATTCGAAATGGAAGTGGTCCGCGACAAGGCGGACAATTGCATCATCATCTGCTCGATCGAGAACGTCGATCCGATGGGCGTGCATACCGGCGACTCGATCACCGTCGCACCGGCACTCACCTTGACCGACAAAGAATACCAGATCATGCGCGACGCATCGGTCGCGGTGCTGCGCGAGATCGGCGTCGAAACCGGCGGATCGAACGTGCAGTTTGCGGTCAATCCCGCTGACGGCCGTCTCGTCGTCATCGAGATGAATCCGCGCGTCTCTCGTTCATCCGCACTCGCTTCGAAAGCCACCGGCTTCCCGATCGCCAAGGTCGCCGCGAAGCTCGCGGTCGGCTACACGCTGGACGAGATCGCCAACGACATCACCGGCGGCGCGACACCGGCGTCGTTCGAACCGACGATCGATTACGTCGTCACCAAGATCCCGCGCTTCGCGTTCGAGAAATTCGTCGGCGCCTCACAGGTGCTGACCACGTCAATGAAGTCGGTCGGCGAAGCGATGGCCATCGGCCGCACCTTCCAGGAATCTCTGCAGAAGGCCCTGCGCTCGCTCGAAACCGGCCTGACCGGTCTCGACGACATTGCCATCGAAGGCCTTGAAGAAGGCGACGACAAGAATGCCGTCCGTGCCGCCCTTGGCACGCCGACGCCGGATCGTCTCCTGAAAGTTGCGCAGGCGATGCGGCTCGGTCAGGACGACGAGCTGATCCACGCCGCCTGCAAGATCGACCCGTGGTTCCTCGAACAGATCCGCGGCATCGTTGACATGGAAGCGGCGATCAAGGCGAAGGGCCTGCCGACCACCCCGGGCGCCTTGCGCCGGCTGAAGGCGATGGGCTTCTCCGACGCGCGTCTCGCCAAGCTGACCGGACAGACCGCAACCGAAGTGACGCAGAAGCGGCACGCGCTGGACGTGCGTCCCGTGTTCAAGCGTATCGACACCTGCGCCGCCGAATTCGCGTCGCCCACGGCTTATATGTATTCGACCTATGAAGCGCCGTTTGCCGGCACGCTGTCGAACGAAGCCGCGCCCTCGGACAAGAAGAAGGTCGTGATCCTCGGCGGCGGTCCGAACCGCATCGGCCAGGGCATCGAGTTCGACTATTGCTGCTGTCATGCCTGCTTCGCGCTGAAGGATGCGGGCTATGAAACCATCATGGTCAACTGCAATCCGGAAACGGTGTCGACCGACTACGACACCTCGGATCGCCTGTATTTCGAACCGCTGACCGCCGAAGACGTGCTGGAAATCATCGATATCGAGCGCAGCAACGGCACCCTGCATGGCGTGATCGTGCAGTTCGGCGGACAGACACCGCTGAAACTGGCGGAAGCGCTGGAAAAGGCCGATGTGCCGATCCTCGGCACCTCGCCGGACATGATCGATCTGGCCGAAGACCGCGACCGCTTCAAGAAGCTGCTCGACAAGCTCGGCCTGAAACAGCCGCAGAATGCGATTGCGTCGTCGCCGCAGGAAGCGCGCGAGATCGCCGGCCAGATCGGTTTCCCGATCGTGATCCGTCCCTCCTACGTGCTGGGCGGACGCGCGATGGAAATCGTGCACGACACGCATCAGCTCGACCGCTACCTGCACCGGCTGACCGGCGATCTCGATCGCCCGTCCGAGCTCGTGGTGTCGGCCAAGCGGCCGCTGCTGCTCGACCGCTATCTGTCGGATGCGGTGGAAGTCGATGTCGATTGTCTCGCCGACGGCAAGGACACCTTCATTGCCGGCATCATGGAACACATCGAGGAAGCCGGCGTGCACTCGGGCGATAGCGCCTGCGCCCTGCCGCCCTATTCGCTCGACGCCGATCTCATCGCCGAACTCGAGCGGCAGACCCGCGCGCTGGCGCTGGCGCTCAACGTCGGCGGCCTGATGAACGTGCAATACGCGATCAAGGATCGCGAGATCTACGTTCTCGAAGTCAATCCGCGCGCCTCGCGCACCGTGCCGTTCGTCGCCAAGGTGGTCGGACTGCCGGTGGCCAAGATTGCCGCGCGCGTCATGGCCGGCGAGCCGCTGAAAAGCTTCAAGCTGCAGCCGCCGCGCTACGAGCACACCGGCGTCAAGGAAGCCGTCTTCCCGTTCGCCCGCTTCCCGGGCGTGGACACGGTGCTTGGGCCGGAGATGAAATCGACCGGCGAGGTCATGGGCCTCGACCGCAATTTCGATATCGCTTTCGCCAAGAGCCAGATGGGCGGCGGAACGCGGGTACCGCGTGCCGGTACGGTGTTTGTCTCGGTCCGCGACCAGGACAAGCCTCGCATCGTCGAAGCCCTCGGGATGCTGTCGAAGCTCGGCTTCAAGATCATCGCCACGTCGGGAACCAAACGATTTCTTGACGAACAGGGTGTACCGTCGACGAAGATCAACAAGGTGCTGGAAGGCCGTCCCCATATCGTGGACGCGATCAAGAATGGCGAGGTCCAGCTCGTGTTCAATACCACCGAGGGGGCTCAGGCTCTGGCGGACTCCCGGTCCCTCCGGGCCGCAGCCCTCTTGCATAAAGTCCCGTACTACACCACTCTTTCCGGAGCCGTCGCGGCGGCCAGAGGAATAAAAGCCTTTCTCGAGGGTGACCTCGAGGTCCGCGCGCTGCAGAATTATTTCGGCAGTCGAGACTGAACCCAGACGCCTTCCGGCGTGTTGGTGGCGGTTGTTTCTGAACAGAGGTTTGATCGCGTGCCGGGCAAATTGGCCGGCCTGCGATCAGGGCTTTTGTCTTTTTGTGCCCCTCATGGCCAGGGGCCGGAGGTTAGAAGATGGTCGAAAAGATCCCGATGACGGCGGCAGGTTACACGGCACTCGAAACCGAGTTGAAACACTGCCAGCAGGTGGAGCGCCCGCGCATTATCCAGCAGATCGCGGAAGCGCGCGGCCATGGCGATCTTTCAGAGAACGCCGAATATCACGCGGCCAAGGAGTCGCAGTCGCACAACGAAGGCCGCATCGCCGAGCTTGAAGACAAGATGGCGCGCGCCGAGGTGATCGACGTCTCGAAGCTGTCCGGCGACACCGTCAAGTTCGGAGCCACCGTGACGCTGGTGGACGAAGACACCGAGAAGAAGCAGGTGTGGCAGATCGTCGGCGAGCCGGAAGCGGACGCCAAGTCCGGCCGCATCTCGATTTCCTCGCCGCTCGCCCGGGCGCTGCTCGGCAAGAAGAAGGGCGCGAGCGTGGAAGTGGTCACGCCCGGCGGCGCCAAAGCCTATGAAGTGCTCAAGGTGGAGTGGCGCTGAGCGCGCCCGGCCGCAGAAACATTCATATAAATGCATCCAATCGCCGGGCCTTGCCCGGCGATTTTTTTTCGCCTGATGGCAAGAACTGCTGCAACAAAGCCGCACCTTTCAACGAAATGCGCAAGACGCCGGGCTAAACGGACGTGCGACGAAAAACACGATGGCAAGAAAGCACGGCCCATGGAATGCGGGGCGCCTTACCAGAACTCTCTGACAGGACGTCTTATGTCACTCAATAATGTCTGCGCTGCTTGGTCTCCTCGCCTTCTCAGCGTTCTGCGCATCATGTCCGGCCTGCTGTTCCTGCAACATGGCACCGCCAAGCTGCTCGGCATTCCGCAAATGGCCCAGTTCGCCAAACTGCAGCCCTACAGCCTCAGCTGGACCGCCGGCGTCCTCGAACTGGTCGGCGGCACGCTGCTGGTGATCGGCCTGTTCACGCGCCCGGTCGCCTTCGTGATGTCGGGGCTGATGGCCTTCGCCTATTTCATTGCGCATGCGCCGCGCGACTTCTATCCGATCCTCAACGGCGGCGAGCTGGCGGCCCTGTATTGCTTCGTCTTCCTGTATCTCGCGGTGGCCGGCGGCGGCTCGTTGAGCATCGACGCCATGCGCAAGAAGGCATGATCGACTGACACGACAGATCGCCGGGCGATGGCGCCCGGCGGCCTCACGCGCACGTCGCGAATTGCTTCACGTCTCGACGATCTGCACCTGGTCCATCGGCACCATCGGCGCATCCTTGGAAACGCGCAGCGTCAGCGATGTCTTGACGTTGCGCACATGCGGCGCACCGGTCAGCTCGTTGACGAAGGCCTGGAAGGTCTTCAGGTCCGGCGCGACGCATTTCAGGATGAAGTCGACCTCGCCCGACAGCATCCAGCATTCGCGCACCAGCGGCTGCGCCCGCACGAAATTCTCGAAGGCGGTGAGGTCGGCGTCGGCCTGGCTCGACAAATGCACCAGCGCAAAGATGGTAATTTCGAAACCCAGCCGCTTTTCGTCCAGCAGTGCGCGATAGCCGCGGATATAGCCCGCCTCCTCCAGCGCCCGTACCCTGCGCAGGCATGGCGGCGCCGAGATGCCAACCCGGCGCGCCAGTTCCACATTGGTGATGCGACCGTCTTCCTGCAGTTCCGCGAGGATCTTGCGATCTATGGCATCAAGTCTGGCGAGCATGCCGCGTTCGGTCCTGTGGTTCGACGAAGGTGCCGACCATAGAGATAGACCCGCATTTCACGCAATAAAATTGCGTGGTGAGCACTTTTTAAGCAGCGGCCGCGCAAATACGGGAGTTCCCGAATTCCGCCGCTTTGCAAAACTTGCATAGCTGCGCCAAATCCCTACATTCGCAGTGCACAAGAGCGGGACTCAGGATTGAGTCCGACCCGACTGCAACCTTCCGAATTCGGGGCTATCCATGAGCAAATCAACGCACGCCAAGGTCATCATTATTGGCTCAGGCCCCGCGGGCTACACAGCGGCGATCTACGCCGCCCGCGCCATGCTCGAGCCGATCATGATCCAGGGCTATCAGCCCGGCGGACAGCTCACGATTACCACCGATGTCGAGAATTACCCCGGCTTCGCCGACGTGATCCAGGGTCCCTGGCTCATGGAGCAGATGCAGAAGCAGGCCGAGCATGTCGGCACGCGCATCGTCACCGATCACGTCAACAACCTCGATACCTCCAGCCGCCCCTTCCGCCTGACCTGTGACTCCGGCGATGTCTATCTCGCCGATGTGGTGATCCTCGCGACCGGCGCACAGGCGCGCTGGCTGGGCCTGCCGTTCGAAGAGCAATTCAAGGGCTTTGGCGTCTCCGCCTGCGCCACCTGTGACGGCTTCTTCTATCGCGGCAAGGAAGTGATCGTCGTCGGCGGCGGCAATACCGCTGTCGAGGAGGCGTTGTTCCTGACCAATTTTGCCAGCAAGGTGACGCTCGTGCATCGCCGCGATGATCTGCGCGCCGAGCGAATCCTGCAGGATCGCCTGTTCAAGAATCCGAAGATCGAAGTCTTGTGGGATACCGTGGTCGACGACCTGGTCGGCTCGGAAGCACCAACCAAAGTGACCGCAGCCAAACTGCGGAATGTGAAGACCGGGGCGCTCAGCGAACGCAATGTCGATGGCGTGTTCATCGCCATCGGACACACGCCGGCGACCGAACTGGTGCAGGGCAAGGTCGAGATGAAACCGTCGGGCTATGTGGCGACCAAGCCGCATTCGACGGCGACCTCGGTGCCCGGCTTGTTCGCGGCCGGTGACGTGACGGACGATATCTACCGGCAGGCGGTGACCGCCGCCGGACAAGGATGCATGGCCGCGCTCGAGGCTGAACGATTCCTGGCCGCGCACGAGCAACTGCGCACAGCGGCGGAATAAGGCGGTGATGTCTTGCTCCAACAACGATCACGTTTTGCGATGACGTCGATGGATTGGGATAAGCTAAAGGTTTTCCACGCAGCCGCGGAAGCCGGCAGCTTTACCCATGCCGGCGAACAGCTCGGATTGTCGCAATCGGCCGTCTCGCGGCAGGTGAGCGCACTCGAACAGGCGCTCAACGTGTCGCTGTTTCACCGCCATGCCCGCGGCCTGATCCTGACCGAGCAGGGCGAACTGCTCTATCGTACCGCGCATGAAGTCTTCATGAAGCTGGAGTCGGCCAGAGCCAAGCTGACGGACAGCCGGGAGCGCCCCAACGGCGATCTGAAGGTGACGACGACCGTCGGCCTCGGCACCCATTGGCTGACGCCGAAGATCGGCGAATTCCTCGACCTTTATCCCGATATCCGCATCTCGCTGATCATGACGGATGAAGAACTCGACCTGGCCATGCGGGAGGCCGATGTCGCCATCCGTTTGCGCATTCCGACGCAGCCGGATTTGATCCAGCGCAAACTCTTCTCCGTGCATTTTCATTTATATGCTTCGCCGGACTACCTGAAGCGGTTCGGAACACCGACCAAGATCGACGATCTCGACAATCATCGTATTCTGATGCTCGGCGGCGGGAACATTCCCACGTTTCTGCAGAACCGCTCGTGGCCGCTTGAGGTCGGTCGCGAAGGTAAAGGGCCACGCACGCCCATTCTGATGGCCAACAACATCATCTCGCTGCTGCGCGCATGCCAGCAGGGTTTGGGTATCGCACTACTTCCCGATTACCTGATCGAGGAAAAAGGCGGCCTCGTGCAGTTGCTCGGCGAAACGGATCCGATCACGCTCGATGCTTACTTCGTTTATCCAGAAGAACTTAAGTCGGTTGCGCGTGTGCAGGTGTTCCGCGACTTCCTGGTCTCGAAAGCACAGCGCTGGACATTCTGAAAAACGCAATCGGGTGATTTCGTTTTTCTATTATCCATAGACTTGCGCGTTGCGCATGGCAGCTTCACGAGCTTGGCCGTTGTCGCGTCAGCGTTGCAGACCGATACTCAACACATGCTGGATGCGAGCGTTTTCGAATCCTCCCAGATCGCAACCGACCGCAGACAGTGATTCCCCTCTGGAAGGTGATTGCCGGCATCCCGCGTCGGCAAGAACTCAAACCGGACCGTGCCCCTCGCGGTCCGGTTTTTTCTTGGCTGATTTGATCCTGTCGGCGCTTATTCGCTTTTCCTGGCGCGTCGCTTTTTCATACGCGCATCTCTTTTTCATGTTGCGATCGACACCGTCGCGGTCGTGAAGCGATCCTGCGTCCTTATGACATGATCAACTGAGCCGCTTTTACCGCCTCGCAGCTTGCAAGACGCGCGGCCTCGAACTCTAATTCTTTTCAATTTCCGCTTTGTCTGTTCTCGGATTGCAGCATGAAGGGGATTGCAACATGCATAAAATTGTCATGATGGCCTGTGTTGCGCTGGCGTTTGCCTTCGTCGCTCCTGCGAGCGCGCAGGACAGCGGCAAGAAAGTCATTTCGACACCCAACGCACCGGAAGCGATCGGGCCATACTCACAAGCCATCAAGGCCGGCAAGACGGTTTATCTCGCCGGACAGATCGCCATCGATCCGAAGACCAAGCAATTGATGGCGAATGCCCCGATCGAGGAACAGACCAAGCTCGTTCTGGAAAACC
>JAEYVN010000518.1 GCA_023431725.1 Pseudomonadota bacterium | reverse complement strand
CATCCGGCCGGCAATCTCCAGGGTGCCGAAGTTCAGAAGATAGGGATAATCGTTGGCGGCGTTATCGTCATAAAGCCAATCCGGGAAACCGCGCGGTGTAACCCGGTTGATGTCCGCCTTCTGGTCGCACCACACGCCGTCCAGGCCGACAACCAGGGCTTTTGGCGCGCCGACCTGGCGCAGAAAGAAATTTGCAACCTCGGCCTGTTCCCACGCCGTCATGGAATCCATCGCGAGATTGGCGAATTTTCCGCCGAATCCTTTGTTGAGGATTTCCGGATCGATCAGGCGCGATGTCGACGTTCCGATGATCATTGAATCGAAGCGCTTGCTGCGCACGATCTGCGGATACATGTAGCGCTGGCTGATGCTGACGATCTTGCGCTCCATGGGTAGTGAGAACGGCACAATGTCGTAGGGATCGATCAACAGGATGAACGCGTAAAGTGCGGCGGCAGCGCCGCCAAATACACTCAGAAATACAGCGACGTACCTTTGCCATCCGCATGCGGTCGTATCCGAGCCGGTGGTGTCGAGGGGTTTCTGCATCGGATCAGAACTGAAAATAGATGAAATTGAGCGGAGCGCCGCTGCCGACTTTAAGCAGGCAATAAACCGAAAGACTTGCTGCTGCTGCGGCGAGCCATGGTTGCGGTTTACTCATGCGATCGATGATTTCGTGCGCGGAGGGCACGATCGCGGACACAGCAGCCGACACCAGAATGAGCGTTGTGCCCGAGAATGTGCCGCCGAAGCCGTGGGCGCCGGTCATCGACATCAGGATATTTCTGGCCATCGTAAAGTCGGTCGCCCGGAACAGCACCCATCCAACAATGACGAAAAGCATCGTCAACGGCCAGGCGAGGGCGGCCGGCAGCGGACGTTGAAGGTTTTGCCAGCTGTGACAGACGCTCAGCCCGATGCCATGCCACAAGCCCCAGACGATGAATGTCCAGCCAGCGCCATGCCACAGGCCGCACGTGAACATCGTGGCCAGGGTCGCAAAAACGAAAACGGGAAATCCGGACCGACTGCCACCCAGCGGGATGTAAAGATAGTCGCGCAGAAAGATCGACAGGGAAATGTGCCAGCGGCGCCAGAAGTCACGCAGGCTGGTCGCAAGATAGGGGCGGCGGAAATTCTCCGGCAGCGTCAGGCCAAACAAAAGGGCGATGCCGATCGCCATTTCGGTATAGGCGGAGAAATCCAGGAACAGCTGAAGGGTGAAGCCCAGTGCCGCGTTCCATGCTTCGGCAAAGCTCAAGGCAGCCGTATTTGCGCGGGCGAAGAGCACGTCGACGATGGGAGCCAGTTGGTCGGCGAGCAGGACCTTTTTCGCAAAGCCGAGCGCGAGAATGGTCAGCCCCAATCCAAAACGGCGCGACCAGCCCTCGCGGCGTGGATCCAGCGCGAATTGCGGGATGAGTTCGTTGTGGCGAACGATCGGGCCGGCGATCAGATGCGGGAAAACGATGACGAAGAGCGCGAAGGGGCGGAACGGGTAGATCGGTGCGTCATTGCGCATGCGATCGACGAGATAGGAGATGAGCTGAAACGAGAAGAAGCTGATGCCGATCGGCAATATGATGTCGGCGCGCGGCAGCGGCCAGCCGGCGATCAGTTCGAGATTGGAAATCAGGAAGTCGAGGTACTTGAAGGTCGCGAGCGAGGCGAGATTGAGGACGACGCCGAGAACGAGAGGCCAGCGGGCATTGAGGCGTTCATGCAACAGGGCGAGTAGCCATGTTGCGGTGACCTGACCGATCAAAAGCGGAACAAAGCGGACATCCCACCAGCCATAGAAGACCAGGGACGCGAGGAGCAGCACCCATTGCCGGACGGCCGGCGATCGGGCCGCGGCATAATAAGCGAGGACCGTGGCCGGCAGAAAAAGCAGAAGAAAAAACTGGGATTGAAAAAGCATGGCGATGGGTGGGGTGATGGGGCCCGTACCCTAAGGTCTGCGGATATGCCCTGTACCGCCGCGAATGCCTATGCTTTGGAATAACCTCAGACTGCGGCAGAACAGCCACATAGCTGCCCCGAACGGGCGGCGCCGCGGTTGGACGGCTGGATCAAGTCGATGAAATCATTGGTTGAATTGCTGTTTATATTCAATTTTTCCGGTTGCGGCGCTGCTGAAGGCCTACAACCTTGATTTCCGACGGCTTTCGAAGTACCTAGACGACTTCGCTTCAGCGGCCCGGTAACGGACATCCGCGGCGAAGGGCATCCCAAAACAAGGGCCTGACCGAGGCTCGTTCCTTAGCAATTAAGGATCGGGCGCTGAAATGGCTCGTTTGAACACCGGCAAAAGCGATGGCTAAGTTCAGTCCGTTCAAGTTTATGCAGGAAGTGCGCGCCGAGACCGAAAAGGTCACCTGGCCGACTCGCCGCGAGACGGCCATCACCACCGCGATGGTGTTCGTGATGGTGGCCGTGTCGTCGATTTTCTTCTTGCTGGCCGATCAAGCGATCCGGTTGGCGATTACGACCATTCTCAATTCGGTGCGCTGACTTTCCCCGCTGAAGACAGACGTCGAATGATCTCGGACCGAGAGACGTTGGAATAAACAAACATGGCCAAGCGCTGGTACATCGTTCACGCCTACTCGAACTTCGAGAACAAGGTCGCCGAATCCATTCGCGACCAGGCCAAGCAGCGTGGCCTGACCGAGCAATTCGAAGAAGTGCTGGTCCCGAAGGAAAAGGTCACCGAAGTGCGCCGCGGCCGCAAGGTCGATACCGAGCGCAAGTTCTTCCCGGGCTATGTCCTGGTGAAGGTCGACCTCACCGACGACGCCTACCACCTGATCAAGAACACGCCGAAGGTCACGGGCTTTCTCGGCGCTGACAACAAGCCGATGCCGATCTCCGATGCCGAGGCCGGCCGCCTGTTGCAGCAAGTGCAGGAAGGCATTGATCGTCCGAAGCCTTCGGTCTCGTTCGAGGTGGGCGAACAGGTTCGCGTGTCCGACGGCCCGTTTGCATCGTTCAATGGTACCGTCGAGGAAGTGGACGAGGATCGTGCCCGCGTGAAGGTCGCCGTGTCGATCTTTGGTCGCGCGACCCCAGTCGAGCTCGAGTTCGGCCAGGTGGAGAAGGTCGTTTAAGCGTTTTGTCGTCGCCCGCTTCAGGTGGGCGATCCGGTCGTCATCGAAACGATGCAAGCCATCGTCTCGCTAACGAAGCTCCTGTGACGACGGGATATTCTGCAGCCGCAGAGTTCGACACGAAGAGGAGAGCAACGCCGTGGGAGGTGAGGGCGGCCGCCAACCGTCCAAAAGCTGCACCACGGAACCTGAACCGGGCCGGCAACGGCTCACATCACAGGAGTAGTACATGGCAAAGAAGATTACCGGCTATGTAAAGCTGCAAGTGCCGGCCGGTGCCGCCAATCCGTCGCCACCGATCGGTCCCGCGCTTGGCCAGCGCGGACTGAACATCATGGAATTCTGCAAGGCGTTCAACGCGCAGACCGCCAAGCTCGAAAAGAACATGCCGATCCCGGTCACCATCACGGTGTATCAGGACCGCTCGTTCACTTTCGAGATGAAGCAGGCTCCCGTGTCCTACTTCATCAAGAAGGCGGTAAAGATCGACAAGGGCTCGAAGGCTCCGGGTCGTGACAAGGCCGGCAAGATCACGCAGGCCCAGATCAACGAGATCGCCGAGCAGAAGATGAAGGATCTGAACTGCGACACCGTCGAGGCCGCAGCGAAGATGATCGCAGGCTCCGCCCGTTCGATGGGCATCGAAGTGGTGGGAGGCTGAGCATGGCTTTTGTAGGCAAGCGCGCAAAGAAAATCGCCGAAGGCGTCGATCGCAACAAGCTCTACACGCTCGATGAAGCCGTGAAGATGATCAAGGAACGCGCCCAGGCGAAGTTCGACGAGACCATCGAAGTGGCGATGAATCTCGGCGTCGATCCGCGTCACGCCGACCAGATGGTGCGTGGCGTCGTGACGCTGCCGAGCGGCTCGGGTCGTACCCAGCGCGTCGGCGTCTTCGCACGCGGCGCAAAGGCGGACGAAGCGAAGGCCGCCGGCGCTGACGTCGTCGGCGCTGAAGACCTTTTCGAGAAGGTCAACAACGGCGAGATCGATTTCGATCGTTGTATCGCAACGCCCGACATGATGCCGCTGGTCGGCCGTCTCGGTAAGGTGCTCGGCCCGCGCGGCATGATGCCGAACCCGAAGGTCGGCACCGTGACCATGGACATCACCAATGCGGTGAAGGGTGCCAAGGGCGGTTCGGTCGAATTCCGTGTCGAAAAGGCCGGCATCGTTCAGGCTGGCGTCGGCAAGGCTTCGTTCACGACCGATGCGCTGGTCGCGAACATCAAGGCATTCGCCGATGCCGTGCAGAAGGCCAAGCCCGCCGGTGCCAAGGGCACCTACGTGCAGAAGGTCGCTCTGTCATCGACGATGGGCCCTGGCGTCAAGGTCGAGCCGAACTCGCTGTTCGCGGCGAACTGATCTTCGCGTCGAAGAATAAAATTGAAAAAGCCCGGCAGTGATGCCGGGCTTTTTTGTTTCGCTCACACATACTGGTTTTGCGTCATAAAGGCCGCGGTCGGGCGGATGCGGAAAAATCAATGGTCAGCCGGCGACAGCGGCTGACCATTATTGTTTTTAATGCATCATCGTGCGGTGGCACGTCAGGCCGCCAGATCGACCGCGATTTCTGTCAGTTCGGGTTCATGCGGTGCGAGTTTCGTCAGCGTTGAGTCCGCCCAATAGGCCAGATTGATGACGCGGCCCATGTCTCCGGCGCCATTGGTTGGCGACGTCGGTTCCACGATATTGAGACCCTGACTGTTCACGAAAAATGTGTGTTCGCCGAACAGGTCGGTCAGCTCCGTCATGACCGGATGCCCCTCGGGAATGGCCTGTGCGTTGAACTGATCGAGGGTTCGCTCGACCTGCGCCGGTGTCAGTTTCATGACAATCTCCTTCGCTTTCGGGGTTGTCTGTAAACATCATGTAGGTGCTTACGATTTCACCGATCACCCGCCTTACGCGACGAGTGTCGTGAGGCACTTAGGGCATCGCGTTGTGTGTTCAAGAAATGAGGCGGCGATTACACGTATAAGGCAGCCAGGACACGCCTTCGTACCCTTCTGCACACATTGTAAGGCTATCGATGCGGGGATTGCACAGACGATGGATGTCGATCTTTTTCATCCCCTTCTGCTGCATGGGGGGCGTCAGCATGGCGTGGTGGAGTGCCGTCTGAACGCGAGTGGGGCCGTCAATTCAAACGCACGGAGGTAAACATGCGTCAGTTCACAATGTCATCTGTTGCCATGCTGGGATTGCTCGGAGCGCTGATCGCCAGCCCGGCTCATGCACAATCGGCAACGTCTGCGCCGCCGCAGACAACATCGCCAAGTGCGGTCGCGCCGTCCGATTTGTCCGATCAGAAGATCGACGCAGTGGCGACAGCGCTCGAGAATGTCACGAAAGTCGACCAGGAGTATTCACAACAGATTGCCAAGGCATCCGAATCCGACAAGCCGCGCATTGTCGAAGAAGCCAATAGCGTCATGGTCAAGGCCGTCACCGATCAGGGGTTGTCGGTGGAGGAATACAGCAAGATCATCGAAGTGGCCTCGAATGATGCCGGATTGCGTCAGAAGATCCTGCAGCGCATTCCGTCCGCGCGAAAATAAGACGTCGCGCGGCATCCAACTGCAGCGGTGAGGCGGCGCAGCTCAGGCGGCGCTGCGCTTGCCCCACAATGCCTGAGATGCGATTTGTGCGCCCTCGGCGAGCGAGCGCAGCTTCGCCCACATGATGCTTTCGTGGACGCGCTTGGCGAACGGGCTCTGCGCAAACCCACAATCCGTCCCCGCCATGATATTCTCGCGGCCGACGAGCTTGGCGAGACGCGTCAGACGTTGCGCGACGAGTTCGGGATGCTCGACGATGTTGGTGGCGTGGCTGACGCAGCCCGGGATCAGCATCTTGCCGGCGGGCAGCTTCACCTGTTCCCACACCACCCATTCATGCTCGTGGCGGGGATTGGCCGCCTCATAAGCATAGGCTCCAACCTTCACCTGCAGCATCAGGTCAACGATGTCATTCATCGGCACGTCATGCGCATGCGGTCCGTTCCAGCTGCCCCAGCACAGATGATAACGTGACTTCTCTTCCGGGATGCCGCGCAGCGCATGATTAAGCGCATCGATGCGAAGCTGCGCCCATTTGCGGTAATCGCCGAGCGTCATCGGCGGCACCATCTTCTCGTACCAATAGGGCAGGAAGGCATCGTCGATCTGTACGTAGAGGCCAGCATCGACGATCGCTCTGTATTCGGCGTTTAGCGCATCGGCGAGCGCGAACAGATAGGTTTCCTCGTCCTTGTAGAATTCATTCTTTCCGCCGGGCAGGGCGCTTGCCGGCGCAACGACGGGAAGGAAAGCGTCGGTGGCGTTGGCCTTGTTCGTGGCGTGTTCGAGATTCTTGATGTCGCGCGCGACCTGCGCCTGCCCGACATATTTGATCTCGCCGTTGGCGACAAAGCGATTGCTCAATCGTTTGCCGAGCCCGCTGACGACGTCATATTCCGCGTAGAACTCCGGAAAGGCCTTGCGGTCGTTGCCGCCGCCGGCCTGGGTCATCGGATCTTTCAATTCCTCTGGTGTAAGCGGACGCGTGGCGAGTCCGGTCAGGCGATCATGGACATAAAAGGCCCAGTTGCGGCCCTTGGAGAATTCTCCGTCGCTGACGATGTCGACACCGACATCGACCTGTTGCTGCACGACCTCGTCGATCGAGTTCG
>JAEYVN010000512.1 GCA_023431725.1 Pseudomonadota bacterium | reverse complement strand
GCAAAAGCTTCGAAGCGTGGCAGGAAGTCGTGCGCGGTCAATCGGCGCATTGGTCCGACGCCGATATCCGCATCGCCGAAAGTTTCCGCGTCACACTGCTCGAGGTCATCCTGCGGATGACCGAAGCAAGCGAGAAGGAACGCAAGACCTCACAGGAGCGCCAGGAACTGCTGATCGCGGAATTGAACCATCGCGTCCGCAATATCCTTGGCCTCATTCGCGGCCTGATCAATCAGGGCAGGAATTCGACGATGACGGCGGAGCAATTCGCGCTCGTGGTCGGCGGCCGCATTCAGGCGCTGGCCCGCGCGCACGATCAGATCACGCGCATGAACTGGGCGCCGGGATCGGTGCGCGGCCTGATCGAATCCGAAGTCGCCGCCTATCTCGGCGGCAAGGCCGACCGCATGGATTACACCGGTCCCGACGTCGCGCTGGAGCCGGAGGCCTTCTCGACGCTCGCGCTTGTCGTGCATGAGCTGGTCACCAATTCCGCCAAATACGGCGCGCTCAGCGATTCGACCGGCGCGGTGAAAATCGACTGGCATCTCGACAAGGCCGATCAGCTTGTCATCGCGTGGCAGGAAAGCGGCGGACCGCCGGTGACGCCGCCCAAGCGACGCGGCTTCGGCACCACCATCATCGAGCGCTCGATCCCGTACGATCTCGCCGGCCAATCCGAGATCCATTACGAATTGCTCGGTGTGCGCGCACGGCTTGTCATTCCCGCTCGCTTTGTCAGGACCGATTCCATCGAAACCGAAAAACACATCGAAGCGAAAAAGATCAATGCGCGCGGCAAGAGTCTTTTCACCGGTCGCGTTCTGATCCTGGAAGACAACCTCATCATCGCCATGGATGCCGAGGCGATGATGGAGCAACTCGGCGCCCGGCATGTCGATATCGCATCGAATGTGCGCGATGCCATGCGCTCGATCGAAAAGAGCCCGCCGGATTTCGCCTTGCTGGATATCAATCTCGGCAACGAGAACAGCGTGCCCGTCGCCCTGAAGTTGCTGGAGCTCGGCATTCCGTTCGCTTTCGCCAGCGGCTATGGCGAGCGGGCGGCGCTGCCGGCCGAACTGGAGAGGGTCGCGATCATCCAGAAGCCCTACATGCCCGAAGCCATCGTTTCGGCCATCCCCTTGCACGAGGGCGAAGGCTCGTAACCACGAGCCGCAATGGCAACGCGACGCCGCAGGCTCATCGAGGCTTGGAAACCGCTGCGGCCTGTCCTATCTTTCTGCGGGCGAGGACGGCCTCGCATTTTCCCGACATCCGCAGGGACGACCCTGCCAGGCGCCCGTTAAGGCGCCCAGCGCGCGATCAGCAAACGTGCTTGCCGGTTTTGCGTCCGTTCGCGCGCAGAAAAAGGGTGATTGTTGTGGCCTGGACCTATCTGTTCGTCGCCGGACTTCTCGAAATCGGTTGGGCCATCGGCCTGAAATACACCGACGGCTTTTCCAGGCTCTGGCCGTCGATCGGCACCGCGCTGGCGATGATTCTCAGCATCACGTTTCTCGGACTGGCGCTCAAATCGCTGCCGGTCGGCACGGCCTATGCGGTCTGGACCGGTATCGGCGCCGTCGGCACGGTGATTCTGGGCATCATCCTGTTCGCCGAACCGGCGACCGCGCTCCGCCTCGGCTGCGTCGGGCTGATCCTGGCCGGCATCATCGGGCTCAAGCTGGTGACCTAAAGTCACCTTGATTCATCGCAACGCAGATATTCTCCGGCGATCGTAACCAAAACGCGAGCAAATCGGCTACAAAGGGAGAACCCCTCCTTCTTTGTTCCCGGGGATGAGAATGAACGCGCCAATGCCCGCGGCCCATGCGGGGCCGACCTTCGCTGACCTGTTCACGCCGAAGCTCGTCACGGTGCTGCGGGAAGGATACGGGCTGGACGGGTTGCGCGCGGATGCCCTGGCCGGGCTGACCGTCGCCATCGTCGCCCTGCCGCTGTCGATGGCGATCGCCATCGGCGCCGGCGTCGGCCCGGAAAAGGGGCTCTACACCGCCATCATCGGCGGCTTCCTGATTTCCATGCTGGGCGGCAGCCGCTTCCAGATCGGCGGCCCGGCTGCAGCCTTCATCGGCCTCGTGGCCATGACCGTGCAGCGCCACGGCTATGACGGCATGGTTCTGGCGACCGTGATGGCCGGGCTGATGCTGGTCGTAATCGGCTTCCTGCGGCTCGGGACCTACATCAAGTACATTCCCTATCCGGTGACCGTCGGCTTCACCGCCGGCATTGCCGTCATCATCCTGATCACCCAGGTCCGCGACCTGCTCGGTCTGACGCTGGCGCATGAGCCGGCCGACACGCTGCCGAAAATCGGCGCGCTATGGCAGGCGATCGGCACCATCAGCCCGGCGACCGAGCTGCTGTCCGCATTGTCCATTGCCGCGATCCTGGCCGTGCGCCACCTGCGGCCGAACTGGCCGGCCCTTCTGATCGCCGTTGTCGGCGCCACGCTCATCACCGCGCTGCTCGGCCTCCATGTCGAAACCATCGGCTCGCGCTTCGGCGCCATTGAAGCAGGACTTCCGGCGCCGGCCCTGCCGGCCTTTAGCCTGGAGAAAGCGCGCGCGGTTCTTCCCGATGCGATCGCGATCGCCTTGCTGGGCGCGATCGAATCGCTGCTGTCGGCCGTGGTCGCCGACGGCATGTCGGGGCGGCGGCACAGATCCAACAGCGAACTCGTGGCGCAGGGCGTCGGCAATGTCGCCTCGGGCCTGTTCGGCGGCGT
>JAEYVN010000502.1 GCA_023431725.1 Pseudomonadota bacterium | reverse complement strand
GTGCTGACATTCACGTCGCCGGAACTCGATGAGGATGTCGAGATCGCGGGGACGATCCAGCTCAATCTCTATGCCTCTTCGAGCAACACCGATACGGATTTCATCGTCAAGATCTCCGAGCAATATCCTCGCGACAAGGAGGCCGACCCACTGGCGCAGCCGCGCAATCGCGTTGTGACCAAGGGCTGGTTGCGGGCCTCGCATCGCGCCATCGACCGCTACAAGTCGCTGCCCTGCGCGCCCTGGTATCTGCATCTGACGCCCGAGCCGATCGAGCCGGGCAAAATCTATCATTACGAAGTCGCGGTCATGCCGACAGCCTATCGCTTCAGGAAGGGCAGCCGGATCCGTGTCGAGATCGCCAACGGCGATTCACAGCTCACCGAATTCGTGTTTCAGCATGAATACACGCCGAACAAGGTGGGACGCGACACGATCCATCATGATGCACGGCATCCATCGCACATCCTGCTGCCGATCGTCGCACGGTCATGACATTGCTGCCGACCTCGCAATCTGCGTGATCGACGTCGGACGGTTCGCTGCGGCCATTTTGTGCCGCAATGCAAAATATTTGCATATGAAAATAAAATGGCTTAGGACGCGGGAAAGATTTCAACGCCGTGTCTATCGGATGATCAGGGAGGAGTGACTGTGAAAGGCAAGATCGCGCTCGAGGAACATTTCGCGATTCCAGACACATTGCAGGATTCAGCGGGTTTTCTTGCGGAATCCGTCTGGACTGAATTGAGCGCACGCCTGCTCGATATCCATGAAAAGCGTTTGAAGCTGATGGACGAGTACGGCATCGAGATGATGCTGCTCTCGCTCAATGCGCCAGCGGTTCAGGCCATTGCGGATCCGAAGAAGGCCAATGAGATTGCGGTGAAGGCCAATGACTGGCTGGCCGAGCAGGTGGCCAAGCGCCCGGATCGCTTCCAGGGCCTTGCGGCTCTGCCGATGCAGGATCCGGACATGGCGATCCGCGAATTGCAGCGTTCGGTGAAAGACCTTGGCTTCGTCGGTTCTCTGGTCAATGGATTCTCGCAGATCAATGATCCCAACGTCGCCGTCTATTACGATCTCAAGCAGTATTGGCCGTTCTGGGCTGAGAACGAAAAGCTGGACGTGCCGTTCTACCTCCATCCGCGCAATCCGCTGCCGGCCGATGCCAAGATTTATGACGGTCATCCGTGGCTGATGGGCCCCACCTGGGCGTTCGGTCAGGAAACCGCCGTTCATTCGCTGCGTCTGATGGCCTCCGGCGTGTTCGACCAGCATCCGAACCTGAAGATCGTGCTCGGTCACATGGGCGAGGGGCTGCCCTACAGCATGTGGCGCGTCGACAACCGTAACGGATGGGTCAACGAGAAGCCGCGTTATCCGGCGAAGAAGAAGCTCGGCGAGTATTTCCAGAACAATTTCTGGCTCACGACGTCGGGCAATTTCCGCACCCAGACGCTGATCGACGCCATTCTCGAAATCGGTGCCGACCGCATCCTGTTCTCGACCGACTGGCCGTTCGAGAATATCGATCACGCCGCCGACTGGTTCGACGTCGCGACCATCAGTGAAGCCGACCGGATCAAGATCGGCCGCACCAACACCGAGAAGCTGTTCAAACTGAAGCTTTGACAGGCTTTTTTGCCGACGACTTTTTTGCAGAAGACCTTTTTGCAGAAGACTTGGCCGCGCGTGCTTTCGCGCGCGGCCGCTCGCTGCTCTGCTGACGCAGCACTTCGCGGTCGGCCGTTTCGAGATTCTCATAAACGGTTTTGAGTAAATCCTTGAGCGTGCGCACATCGCTGTCGCTCAGGCCCCGCATGGCGATCTCTTCATAGCGCACCGCGTAGGGCGCAATCGATTCAGCAAGCTCAAGCCCGCGCTGTGTGAGCGTCAGACTAAGTGCGCGACCATCGAGGCCCGACCGCCGCCGAACGATCAGCCGCTTGCGTTGCATGGAAACAAGCAGGCGGGACAACGTCGAGAGATCGATGCTGGTGCGTTCGGATAATTCACCGAGCCGATGATCGCCACGTTGCCAGAGCTCGAGCAGCACGCGCCACATTGGCAACGTGACCTCGTAACTCTCGATGTCGCGCGAAAACATCACGCCGACGCGAAGGCCCGCGCGGTTCAGGAGATAGGGCAAAAAGTCCTGAAGGTTCAGCTTGCGGGACATCGTCGCACCGTAGGGTTTGTCCCGAGATAGAGGCGAATATTTTCGGGCGCAAGCGAATTTGCCGTTGAAACAGCCTTTATTGCGATGCAGCGGCGAGAAATACTTGCAAATGCAAATTACTGCTTGAAGCCTGTTGGCATCTCCAATAGGTTTTACAAAAAACAAGATGCGTATCCAGGGAGGCTTGCATGGCGCTTGCTGCGACAGCGAATAGTGCGGACGTTCCGAGCGTTGCCGAACTGATGCGCCGCGCGGATGAGATTGCGATCATCGCGCGTGAACGCGCCGTGGAAACGGAGAAGGCCCGCCAGGTTTCTGCCGATCTCATCGAAAAGATGAAAGAGGCGGGGCTGTTCCGCATCATGCAGCCGCGCCGTTATGGCGGCTTTGAATATGGTTACGACGTCTTCGTTGAAGCTGTCTCCATCGTTGCGAGCGGCGATGGATCGACCGGTTGGGTATACAGCCTCGGCGCCGTTCATCCCTGGATGATCGGCTGTTATGCGGATCAGGCGCAGCAGGATTTCTGGCGCGATACGTTGGACACCGTTGCCGCCGTGTCTTATGCGCCGGCCGGGAAGGCGACGCCGGAGGGCGACGGTTACCGGCTGAGCGGTCGCTGGAGTTTTGCCAGCGGTGTCGACAATGCAACCTGGGGCATTCTGGGCGGGATGATCCCTTCAGAAGCGGGAGCAAAGCCGGGCTTCTTCCTCGTGCCCAACTCCGACTATTCAATTCACGATGACTGGAATCCGATGGGTCTCGCCGGTACAGGCAGCAAGACCATTGTGATCTCCGATGCCTATGTGCCGGCGTATCGCATTGTGACCTTCGGTGACATGCTCACGGGCCGTGGTCCGGGTACGGCCGTGAACACCAACCCCATTTACAAGCAGCCGATGCTCGCCGTCGTGCCGCAATGTCTTGTCTCGCCTGCACTCGGCATGGCGCGCGGTGCGCTGAAAGCATTCATCGAACAGGTCGGAAATCGCACGACGCGCGGCGCGGTGGCCGGCGGCAACAACCGGATGTCGGAATTCGCCACGGTGCAGATGCGCGTCGCCGAAGCGACCGCATCGATCGATGCCGCGCAACTGATGATTCACCGCGATATTCGCGAAACGCGCGACGTCGTGGAATCCGGTAAAAGTGTCGACGTCGATATGCGCATGCGCAATCGCCTGACCCATACCTTCGCCACCAAGCTTCTGGTCCAGGCTGTGGATGCCGTCTTTCTCGCCATGGGCGGCAGCGCGCTCGGCATGCAGCATCCGGTGCAGCGCTTCTGGCGCGACATCCATGCTGCAAGCTCGCACATCAGCCTGAACTGGGATTCGGTCGGCGCCATGTACGGGCAGCATGCGTTCGGGCTTGAGCCGCGCGGACAATACTAATCGGCGATACACAGATCGGGCGTCAAACGAATAGCGGCGGCGCACGTCGCAATAGTTACAGAGGGAGAGAACATGAAGCTGATTCAGGTCTTGGCATTGGGTGCCGCAGCATTGCTGCCAGTGACGTTTGCGCAGGCGCAGACACACACGATGAAGATCTCCTCGCCGACGGTGAACGACCTGTCGCAGGAATGGGCGAAGGAGTTCAAGGCGGGGATCGAGGCGCGGTCCAACGGCCGCATCAAGGTCGAATTCTATCCGGCCAGCCAGCTCGGCCAGATTCCGGCGACGGTGGAAGGCACCGCGATGGGGACGATCGAGGCGGTCGTGCCGGCCAGCGGCTTCTTCATCGGGCTTGAGCCGCGCTTCCAGGTGTTCGACGCGCCCGGCCTGTTTACCGACATGGCCCATGCGCAGCGCGTGTTCGCCGACCCCGAGGTGCGCAAGCAGCTTGCGACGCTGGGCGGATCGAAGGGTCTCGAACCGCTTGCGCTCCTGCCGCATGGTCCGCTGATGCTGCTGTCGCACAAGCCGATCCGCGCCGTGGCCGACTTCAAGGGCCAGAAGATCCGCGTGCCGGGTGCTGCGCCGTTGCAGATCGAGCCGTTCCGGAAACTCGGTGCCGCGCCGGTATCGATGCCGCTGGGCGAAGTGCTGTCGGCCATGCAGAACCGCACCATCGATGGTCTCATCGCCAGCGCCACGGTTTTCACCGCGTTCAAATATTACGATCTCGCCAAGGGCCTGACGTCGTTGCCGGGCTCGTTCCTGATCGCTCCGGTGATGGCCAACAAGAACTTCCTGAAATCGATCGGACCGGAGCTTGAGGCGATGGTGCGCGAGGAAGCGTTCAAGGCGCAGCAGAAGGTTCAGACGTTTGGCGTCGAGGACGTCGGCCGTACCGTCGGCATCTGGAAGAAGAATGGCGGCGAGAGCATCACCTTCCCTGAAGGCGAGAGCAAGCTCTACCTCGATCAGGTCAAGTCGGTGTTGCCGGGTCTGCTCAGTGCCAATGCTGCGATCAAGGCGGATTACGACGTGCTGTCGGCCGCCGCGCAGCGTCTGAGCAAATAAGCAGCGGCCGGATGACCGCCGTCGAAAAGCTGGTTGACGCGCTCACCTTCACGGTCGAGCGCGTCCTCGCATTGGCCTTGATATTCGGCATCTCGCTGAACTTCATCAATGTGATCGGCCGCTATCTGGCCGGCTACACGATCACGGGTGGCGACGAGATCGAAATCTACATCCTCATCTGGATTGCGTTTATCGGCGCGGCTGTCGTCACATGGCGCAACGAACACCTGCGCATGGACGTGTTGCTCGGAGCATGTCCGGTCTGGCTGCAGAAGGCCGAAGCGGTCGTCGAAACACTGGTGATGTTCGTGGTCACCGGTTTTGTGGCCTGGCAATCGTTTCTCTATGTCGAGCGTATCCACGCCCTCGGCGCGCTCAGTGACATTGCCCGTATCCCGACCTGGATTCCGCATAGTGCGATCACCATCGGTTTCGGCAGCATGGCACTGCTTGTTGTCCTGCGCGGGATCTAGCGAGTGATGGGGGCACCGGCGCCCGCGCCGGTCCAGGGTGAGATGCCGCTATGAGTTTTGCGCTGGGCTTTCTGCCGCTTGTTCTTCTTCTGATCGGCTTCCCGATATTCCTCGTGCTGCTCACCGGCATTACGGTGGCGCTCGTCTGGTACATGAATATCCCGCTGGCCGCTCTGCACCAGAACCTGTTCGGTTCCGTTAATGCCTATGCGCTGCTGGCAATTCCCTACTTTATTTATGCCGGCGAATTGATGGGGCGTGGCAGCGTTGCGCAGCGTCTCGTCGATTTCGTACAGGGCGGCGTCGGCGCGGTGCGCGGCAGTCTGGGTGTGACGACGGTCGGAACGGCGACGATCTTCGGCGCGATCTCCGGCGTCAGCGCTGCGGCGGTCGCGACCATCGGCAAGGTTATGTACCCTTCCATGGTGAAGGCCGGCTATCCCAAGCCGTTTTCCGCAGGTCTCATCACCGCCGTCGGCGCGATCGACATCATCATTC
>JAEYVN010000484.1 GCA_023431725.1 Pseudomonadota bacterium | reverse complement strand
TCCGGGCGCTATGAACTGACCGATGTCTGGACGCTCGTCGGTTCACTCGAATACGCGCGGCTGACCGGGGATGCGGCGGATTCGCCAATCGCTCAGGTCGGTGACATCGATCAGTGGACCGCGAAGCTCGGGCTGACCTACAAGTTTGCCTGGAAGATTTTCAACTGATCGAACCGGACGACACCGGCGCCGGCGCGATTTCTGAAAATCGCGTCAGGCGGATCACCGGCACGATACCCACGACGACAATCAGCAACGCGGCCAGGGCACCTTCTTCGAAGCTGCCGCGCGTTGCGTACTGATAGATATAGGTCGAGAGCGTTTCGACATTCAGCGGCCGCAACAGCAGCGTCGCCGGCAATTCCTTCAGGCAATCGACGAAGACCAGCAGCGCCGCGCCGCCGAGCGCGGGGCGCGCCAGCGGAATATGGATGAGCCATGCGATGCCGGCCGGCTTCGCGCCGAGGGTGCGGGCGACATCGTCTATTTCGGTGGCGATGCGCGCTAGTCCGGCCTGCGCCGAACCGGTGGCAATCGCAAGAAATCGCGTCACATAGGCGATCACCAGCGCAGCGCTCGATCCCGCAATGATGAGGCCGAGATTGGGCCCGCCGAAGAACTTGGAAATCGCGTTGATGAGATTGTCGGTGGCGACCAGCGGCGAGAGCAGGCCGAGCGCGAGAACAGTGCCGGGGATTGCATAACCCATCCCGGCAATGGTCAGGCAAGCGAACGCGACCTTGCCGCGGATCAGGCGCGTGGCCAAAGCAGCGGCGAGGCCGAGCGTGACGGCGATGGCCGTTGCCGTTGCCGCCAATGTCACCGTGGTCAGCGTGTGGCGAATGAGATCCGGGTCGAAGCCGATCAGCAGGCCGCGCTGGATCACCTGCCAGGTCAGGAACGTCAGCGGAAAGAAGAAACCGAGCGCAACCGGCAACAGGCAAATCGCAAGAAAAGTCCACGCCGGTCGCCCGGTCAGGGGAATGCGTGGCACATAGCGTTGCCGGCGCAGTGAGACACTGAAGCGGCGCTGGCGACGACCATAGCGCTCCAGAGCCATCAGCGCGATCACGAGCACCAGCATCACGCAGGCAATCTGTGCGGCGCCGGGCAGGCTCGATCGGTTGATCCAGGTGGTGAAGATCGACAGCGTCAGGGTCTGTACGCCGAGATACTCGCTGGCCCCAATATCATTGAGTGCCTCCAGCAAAGCCAGCGAAAGGCCGACGGCGAGCGCCGGCCGCGCCAGCGGCAGCGCGACATGCCGCGCCAGCATCATCCGCGTTGCACCGAGCGTGCGGGCCACTTCGATCAACGAAGCGCTCTGCGTCTGGAACATCGCGCGCGCCGCCAGATACACATAGGGATAGAGGACGACGCTCATGACGAAGATGGCGCCGGGCAGCGAACGGATCTGCGGAAACCAGTATTCGGCCGCCGTGGCATAGCCAGCCAACGCACGAAACGCCGTTTGCACGGGCCCGGCGGCGTCGAAAATATCGGCATAGACATAAGCGACGATGTAGGTCGGGAAGGCAAGCGGCAGCGGCAGAAGCCAGCTCAGCGTTGTACGCCCGGGAAATTCATAGGCGGTGACGATCCAGGCTGCGCCGATGCCGATGATGGACGTGAGAATGGCAACACCGGCGAGTAGGCCCGCTGTCTCGACAGCCGCATGCGGCACCACATAGGTCCAAAGATGCTGCCAGATTTCCTCATCGCCCCGCCACGCAATGACGGCGAGCGTGATCAGCGGCGCAACGACGGCGGCGGCAAGCGCAAGGAGAAAGATGCGGGCAAGGATATGGCGCGGCCACTGCAACTTGTGCGACAGCCCCGGAAGATCGCTTACGCCGACATGCGCCATCGTGAACCTTAAAGCAAAACGCCGTCTCCGCTCGGTGCGAAGACGGCGCCTTCGTTATCTTGGTGTCATTAGTTGTCGAAGCCGACCTTGTCGACCAGATTGGCCGCAGCCTTCCTGTATTCGGCAATCTTGGCCAGCGGCAGGGTGTCGGGCTTCAGCGTGCCGTAGCTCGCGACAATATCGTTGACCTTGATGCCAGCCTTGACCGGATATTCGTAGTTGGCATCGGCATACATGTGCTGGGCCGTGTCGCCAACGAGCCACTCGAGCAGCTTGACGGCATTCGCCCGGTTCGGCGCATTCTTGGCAAGCACCACGCCGGAGACATTTACATGCGTTCCGCCGTCGACGAATGTCGGCAGGATCACGCGGGTTGCCTCGGCCCAATCCTTCTGGTTGGCGCTGTTTTTCATCAGCGCCCAGTAATAGGTGTTGCCGATGCCGATGTCGCACTTGCCGGCCGCAACGTCGCGCGCCTGTTCGCGATCACCGCCCGACGGCTTCTGGGCGAGGTTGGCCTTTAGGCCGCGCAGCCATTCCTCGGCTTTTGCCTCGCCGTATTTGGCGATCATCGCCGCGATCAGGGCATTGTTGTACATGTGCTGGCCGGAGCGAATGCAGATCTTGCCCTTCCATTTCGGATCGGCGAGTTCCTCGTACGTGATCGTGTCCTGCTTCACGCGGTCCTTCGAGGCGTAGATCACGCGAGCACGCGTGGCGAGGCCATACCAGCGGCCTTGCGGATCGTGCAGGTGCGACGGAACAGCCTTATCGAGCACCTCGGATTTCACGGGT
>JAEYVN010000483.1 GCA_023431725.1 Pseudomonadota bacterium | reverse complement strand
GCCACGCGATGCCAAGGATGTCCTCGTCTCCGACCCGACCATCGCCAATGCGGTCGTTCGCTCGGCTCGCCGCGCCTATATGATCGGCGTCAAGGTCGGCCAGACCAGCATCTTTTTCTTCGACGGTGAGGGCCGGCAGATCGCCGGTTTCGACATCGCGGTGAAACGCGATCTCAACGGCATACGCGAAGCGATCCGGCAGGTGCTGCCGAACAGCGACATTCGCGTCGAGGCTCTGGGGGCGGAAGGCGTCATTCTATCCGGCGTCGCGAACAACCAGGCCGACGCACAGACCGCTTTCGAAATCGCGTCCCGCCTGCTGAGTCAGGCAACAGCCTCGATCGTGCCGCAAGGCAGCAAGGTGGTGAACGCCATCGTCGTCAAGGGTCGCGACCAGATCAACCTGCGCGTCACCGTCGCCGAAATGCAGCGCGACGTGATCAAGCAGCTTGGCGTCGATCTTAGCGGCCGCTTCAACATCGGCTCGGCCGTCGTCGACTTCAACAACAGAACCCCTTTCCCCGTGAATAGCGGCCCGCTGGTCGCCGGCAACGAAATTACCGGCTCATTCCGGTCCATCAACGCTACCTTACGTGCGATGGAGCGCGCCGGCGTCATGCGTACCTTGTCGGAGCCAAACCTGACGGCGATCTCCGGTGAAACCGCGAACTTCCTTGCCGGTGGCGAATTCCCGGTCGTCGGCAGCGTCACCTGCCAGGGCACATCCTGTACGCCGCAGATCGAATTCAAGAAGTTCGGTATCAGCCTGGCCTTCTCGCCGGTCGTTCTGTCGGAAGGACGGATCAGCCTCAAGGTCACGACCGAAGTGTCCGAACTGTCGACCGAAGGCGCGATCGTCCAGTCCGGCTTCACCATTCCGTCGCTGCGCGTGCGCCGCGCCGATACGACCGTCGAGCTTCCCTCGGGCGGTTCGCTGGCCATGGCGGGCATGATTCAGGAGCAGACGAAGCAGCAGATCAACGGCTTCCCGGCGCTGATGCAGTTGCCGATCCTCGGCACCCTGTTCAAGAGCCGCGACTACAACAACCGGCAGACCGAACTCGTGATCATCGTGACGCCGTACGTCGTCAGGCCGGTCGCCCAGAAGGATCTGTCGCGCCCGGATGATGGCTATGCCGACACCGCCGATCCGTCCGCCGTGTTTCTCGGCCGCCTGAACAAACTCTACGGCATCGCCGGCAAGGTTGAGCCCGGCAAGGCCTATCGCAATCAATACGGTTTCATTCTCGATTAAGCGTCGCATGGGGAGACGATCGATGTCAGGTAAGAGTTCGACGATCGGCCGCAGGCGCGACGTCACGATGACCATGCGTATTCTGAGCGTGGTCGTGGTCGCAGCAGCGCTCGCCGGCTGCAACACCTACAGGGTCAAGGAACCGATCGAGGTTCCCAACGACTATCGCAAGCGTCACCAGATCGGCCTGCGCGAAGGCGCCCGCAGCGTCGAGCTGTTCGTTGGTCAGAGCCGCGGCTCGCTCAATCCCACGCAGCGCGCCGACGTATCGGCCTTCGCGCAAACCTGGAAACGTGAATCGACCAGCGGCATCGTCGTCGAAGTCCCGCATGGATCGCCGAACCAGGTCGCCGCGTCACACGCCGCGCGCGAAGCCAGATCCATCCTGATGGCGTCGGGCATGCCTGCGCAGACCATCGCCATGCGCACCTACGTGCCGGAGAATCCTGCGCATCTGCCGACCGTCCGGCTGAGCTATGCGGCGATCAAGGCCGATTCCGGCCCCTGCGGCCTATGGCCGACCGATCTCGGACCAGCGCCGGAGCCCTTCTATGCAGAAAACAAGCCGTACTGGAATCTCGGCTGCGCCAACCAGCGCAATCTCGCAGCGATGGTCGACAACCCGGCCGACCTCGTCCAGCCGCGCAGCGAAACGCCGGCCTGGACATCACGGCGGACAACGGTGCTTGAAAAATATCGCCTCGGCGTGAGTGCAGAGACGATCTATCCGAACAAGTCTCAAGGCACCATCAGCGACGTCGGCAACAACAACTGATGACAAACACTCCTGGAACGATGACTGAGAACCTATCCCCGGCCGATATCCCGGCCCGCGACGAACACATCGCGCCGGCGCCGCGCATTTCCATTCAGGCGTTCTGCGAGTCCGTCGAAACCGCCGCTGTCGTCCAGGCCGCCGGTGAAGACCGGCGCATGGCCAAGGCCCATCTCAAGATTCAGATGGGCGGCATGACGGCCGCGTCCGAAGCCTATCGCGCGGCACCAACGCCCAATGTCATCATTCTGGAATTCGAACAACGGCCGGAGGTTGTCCTGGCGGGTCTCGATTCGCTGGCGGAAGTCTGCGATCCCGGCACCCGCGTCATCGTCATCGGCCGGCACAATGATGTGACGCTCTATCGCGAACTGGTCCGCCGCGGCATCAGCGATTATCTGATCGCCCCGGTTCAGACGCTCGATATCGTGCGGTCGGTCTGCAACCTTTATTCCGCACCCGATGCGAAGCCGGTCGGCCGCATCATCGCGGTTGTCGGCGCCAAGGGCGGCGTCGGCGCGTCCACGGTTGCGCATAACGTCGCCTGGTCGATCGCCCGCGATCTGTCGCTCGATTCCGTCGTGACCGATCTCGACCTGGCGTTCGGCACGGCCGGCCTCGATTACAATCAGGATCCGCCACAGGGCATTGCCGACGCGGTCTTCTCGCCGGAGCGGATCGACACCAACTTCGTCGATCGTTTGCTGGCGAAATGCTCGGACAATCTCAGCCTGCTGGCCGCACCGGCCACGCTGGAGCGTGTCTACGACTTCGGCGCGGATGCCTTCGATGCGATCTTCGATTCGCTGCGCGCCACGGTCCCCTGCATCGTGCTTGATGTTCCGCATCAATGGACCGGCTGGACGCAGCGGACGCTGCTGGCGGCCGACGACATTCTGATCGTCGCAACGCCCGATCTGGCCAGCCTGCGCAACGCCAAGAATCTCGTCGACTATCTCAAGGCGGCGCGGGTGAACGACCATCGTCCATTCTATGTTCTCAATCAGGTCGGCGTGCCGAAACGGCCTGAGATCAAGCCCTCCGACTTCGCCAAGGCGCTCGACGATCAGCCGACCGCGATCATCCCGTTCGAACCGCAATTGTTCGGCACGGCGGCCAACAACGGGCAGATGATTGCGGAGGTCGCGAGCGGCCACAAGACGACGGAGATCTTCCGTCAGCTTGCACAAGTGATGACAGGACGTTCGGAAGCCAAGAAATCCAAGGCCGGATTGTTCGGGCCGATCCTGGAGAAGCTGCGCAAGAAGTCGGCCTGAGTGTAGTACGGAGTAGGCAGTCGTGTTTGGAAAGCGTAACCAATCCGCCCCGGGAGGCGCGCCGCCGCATATCCCTGCGTCAGGCGCAACTCTTGCGCCCGCGCAGAAGCCGGCTGCGCCGCCGCCTCCGCAATCGCCACCCATCACGAATGAGGGCCGGGCGCCGCTGCCTGCGGCAGGACTGGGCGCACCGCTCCTCTCCGCACCGACCACACCGCAAAAGACAGCGCCGATGGTCGCGACCGACAGCAAGCGCTCGGACTCCTATTACGAAGTCAAAGGCACGATCTTCGGCGCGCTGATCGAGGCGATCGACCTCGCCCAGCTCGCGCGTCTCGACGCCGAGGCTGCACGCGAAGAAATCCGCGACATCGTCAACGAGATCATCGCCATCAAGAATGTGGTGATGTCGATCTCCGAGCAGGAAGAATTGCTCGACGATATCTGCAACGACGTTCTGGGCTATGGACCGCTCGAGCCGCTGCTCGCGCGCGACGACATCGCCGACATCATGGTCAATGGCTCCGGCACGGTCTACATCGAAGTCGCCGGCAAGATTAACCGCACCGGCATCCGCTTCCGCGACAATCAGCAGCTGCTGAACATCTGCCAGCGCATCGTCAGCCAGGTCGGCCGTCGCGTCGATGAATCGTCGCCGATCTGCGACGCGCGTCTGCCGGACGGTTCGCGCGTCAACGCCATCGTGCCGCCGCTGGCCATTGACGGCCCTGCGCTCACGATTCGTAAGTTCAAGAAGGACAAGCTGACCCTCGATCAGCTCACCCGCTTCGGCACCATCACGCCCGAGGGCGCCGAGATCCTCAAGATCATCGGCCGCTGCCGCGTCAATTCGATCGTATCCGGCGGCACCGGCTCCGGCAAGACGACGCTGCTGAACTGTCTGACCCAGTTCATCGACGACGACGAACGCATCATCACCTGCGAAGACGCCGCCGAACTTCAGCTGCAGCAACCGCATGTCGTGCG
>JAEYVN010000463.1 GCA_023431725.1 Pseudomonadota bacterium | reverse complement strand
GCGTCTTGCTGCGCGCAATCTCGGCAAAGCTTTGCAGCGACAACGGATAGCCTTGCAGGTTGCGAGGAAGTGCGACCACATTCAGCACGGCGGCGATGGCTGCGACGATGCCGATGATGAGATAGGTCTCGCGCCACCCGAACTGGGTCGCCGCCAACGTCACCAGTGGCAGCCCTACGGCAATGGCAATCGACCAGCCAAGGAACACGAAAGCCAGCGCACTCGGCCGGCTCTTTTCCGGAACCAGCAAGGCGATCGTGCTCGCCGCCTGCGGCGTATAGATCGCCGCCACCACCAGCATGGCAATTCGCAAGAGCAGGATCGTCAGATAATCGTCAGCGAAAGCCGAGGCCAGGTTTCCGACGGCAATCACAACCAGCGTACCGGTCAGCAACAGGCGCCTTCCCATATGGGTCGTCAGCCATGACAGGATCGGCGACCCAAAACACAGGATCACCGCGCCATAGGTCACAAGCAGACCCGCGTCACGAATGGTGACGTCAAGACCGTTCGACAACTCATGCAGCATGCCGGCTGGTGCCAGCACGGCGAGCCCCGTGATGAAATTCCCGCTCGCCAATGCGAGCCGGGGCAGCAGGCTTTTCATGGGAGAACCGGCAGAACGCGCGAGTAAGCTTCAAAAGCCCTTAAACCAGCAACTGGCGGTTGGCTATGGCCATGCGGCTGGACTGTTATGCGTGCAGGCCCGCTATACTTGCCCGTCCCGTACCGACTACGAGACTATCCAGCGTCATCAGCGCCAACAAAAACATACTCGAGGAAACAATATGCTCTTCCGCGCCATCGCATTCATTCTGGCATTTGGATCTTTCGCACTACCCGCCCAGGCGGCGAATTTTCCCGACCGCGCGGTCAAGATCGTTGTTCCCTTCGCGCCTGGAGGAGGAACTGATGTGCTCGCCCGCGTGATCGCCCAGAAGCTGAATGAGAAATGGGGGCAGCCGGTCGTGGTCGAGAACCAGCCGGGCGCGTCCGGCGGTCTCGGCACCCGCGCCGTCGTGAATGCAACACCGGATGGCTATACGCTGTTGATGGCCTCGACGGGCGCGCTGATGGCCGCAGCCTCCTCTTTGGGCGGTGATGGGCCGTTCGACGTCAACAAGTATCTCGCACCGATCACCGTTGCGGCCGCCCCACCCTATCTGCTTGTGGTCGGCCCCAGCGTGCCGGCGACATCGGCGGCCGACATCATCCGCCTCAGCAAGGAAAAGCCGGAGAGCCTGACCTACGGATCATCGGGCGTCGGCGCGGCCTCGCATCTGTCCGGCGTGTTGTTCGAAAGCGATGCGAAAATCAGAATGCTGCATGTCCCCTACAAGGGCACGGGGCCCGGCGTCACCGATCTGCTCGGCGGCCGCATCGACCTGATGTTCGCACCGGCCCCCGTGGTTCAGTCGTTCATTACATCCGGAAAGCTGAAAGCGATCGGCTCCACAGACAATCGGCGATCGCAATTCTATCCAAACGTGCCCACCATCTCGGAAAGCGGCTTGCCGGGATATGAGTCCGTCGGATGGTTCGGCCTGCTCGCCCCGGGAAAGACGCCGCCTGCGATCGTCAGGCAGATCAATGAAGCGGTCGTCGGCATCATGGATACGAAGGAGTTCCGCGAACAGCTTGCGATCATCGCGGCCGAACCGATGCCGCAGACGCCGGAAGAATTCGGCCGCTACATCAATGCCGACGTTGCCAAATGGACCAAGCTGGTCAAGGACAACAACATCCAACTGCCCGGAGCGAAGTGATTCATGCGTCTCGCAACTTTCATCGACCAGTCGCGCAACAGCGAGCCCCGCTTCGGTATCGTCCGTGACGACCGGGTGATCGACGTGCTGGCGGCAGCGGACATTCTGCGCCGGCCCATTCCGGCGACCAGCGTGAAGATGGCGCTGACGACCGGCAAGCAAACACTGGCGGCGCTGAGTGAGCTTGCCGATGCGGCGGATGCAAAAGGTCTCTATGTTCCGGCGGCGAA
This sequence comes from Pseudomonadota bacterium, assembly GCA_023431725.1. Classification (GTDB taxonomy): domain Bacteria; phylum Pseudomonadota; class Alphaproteobacteria; order Rhizobiales; family Xanthobacteraceae; genus Pseudorhodoplanes. The sequence goes on along the minus strand of JAEYVN010000463.1, from coordinate 2,075 downwards.
AGCCAAATTCCTTCCGCCAATTCCCGACCCGTCGAAATTCTTCTGTGTCGGCAAGAATACCAAGAAGCATCGCGAGGAACTGCTCGCCAACAAGATGCTGACGGAAATCCCGAACGAGCCGACCGGCTTCATCAAGCTGGTCGATACGATGTCGGGCGACGGCGACGAGGTGGTAAAGCCGAACGACATTACCGAGCTCGATTATGAACCCGAGCTTTGCTACGTAATCGGCAAGCGTGCCCATCGCGTGAAGAAGCACGAAGCGATGGATTATGTTGCCGGCTTCACGCTGACCAACGACGTCAGCGCCCGCGAAATCCAGAAGCGCGAAGTCGTATCGGGCAGCCGCTTCTGGACCGCCAAGAACATGCCGGGCTTCGCACCGACCGGTCCCTACATCCTGACCATGGACGAAGTGCCGGACACCGACGCCCTGTGGGTCACCTGCGATGTCAACGGCCAGCGCCGTCTGCGGTCTTACACGGGTGACTATCTCTACAAGATCGGCGACGTTCTTGAGCATTTCTCGCGCTATGTCGTCTTCCAGCCGGGCGACCTCATCGCAATGGGTGCACCAAGCGGCGTTGCCGTCGGACAGCCCAACGCCGCAGATCTTTATCTCCGCGCCGGTGACGACATGGTGATTTCGTTCGAAGGCATCATGTCGCTGCGGACCAGGATCGTCGCCGAAAAATAGCGGCCGTCCAGCAGAACCGGAATGGCGGCGGCAAAACGGCGCCGCCAAGCGGCCGTGTGGACGTCGCGCTCAGTGCAACCGGAAGACGCCGTCGATTGCCTTAATCTCCGAGGGTTTGATCAGTCGCGAATGCGCCACCGTCACGGTGTGCAGCGCACCCTCGATCGACTTTTGCCAGAAGTGGAGAAACTGGTTGAGCTCCGGAAATTCAGGGCAGAGATCGTAATCCTGCCAGACGTAGGTTTGCAGGAGCCAGGGATGGTCCGGCCGCCGATAGAGAATTTCCGCCGTCGTCAGCCCGTAGCCCTTCACCTGCTTCTTGAAGTCGTCTGAGAGCATGTCAGTCCTCAAATGATTCCCAGCGGGGCCATTTTCCGGCCGGACTACAGGACAGACAAGCCAAAAAATAAATATCGCTGCTAAATCAATGCATTAGCAGCATACACAAGCGGCTGCTGACAGCGTCTGGCGACCGCCGCTGTTAACCCTTTTGGGGGCTGATAGCAGTCTCACTTGACGAGTGCTAAAAATTTCAGTCAAACCCCTTGCGCACGGAATGGCCCGGCTTAGATCGCGGCCAAGCCGGGACATCAACCCGGCCCCGTCTCAATTTTTCGATTTCGCAATCATCTATGGAGGATACCCATGAAGTTCCGCCCGCTTCACGACCGCGTCGTCGTCAAGCGCATCGAATCCGATGAAAAGACCGCCGGCGGCATCATTATTCCGGATACCGCCAAGGAAAAGCCGCAGCAGGGCGAAGTCGTCGCCGTCGGCCCGGGCGGTCGCGACGAGACCGGCAAGCTCACCCCCCTCGACGTCAAGGCTGGCGACACTGTGCTGTTCGGCAAGTGGTCGGGCACCGAGGTGAAGATCGACGGCGTCGAATACCTGATCATGAAGGAAAGCGACATCATGGGCGTGCTGGAAGGCACGGCCGCGAAGAAGAAAGCCGCCTAATCAGGTCAGCCCGAAGCATTTCAAGGACACACAACAATGGCAGCCAAAGACGTAAAATTCTCCACCGACGCGCGCGACAAGATGCTGCGCGGCGTCGACACCCTCGCCAATGCGGTAAAGGTGACACTCGGTCCTAAGGGTCGCAACGTCGTCATCGACAAGTCGTTCGGCGCTCCGCGCATCACCAAGGACGGCGTCACCGTCGCCAAGGAAATCGAACTGGAAGACAAGTTCGAGAACATGGGCGCGCAGATGGTGCGCGAAGTCGCTTCGAAGTCGTCCGACTTCGCCGGTGACGGCACCACCACCGCCACCGTTCTCGCCCAGGCCATCGTGAAGGAAGGCGCCAAGTCGGTCGCCGCCGGCATGAACCCGATGGATCTGAAGCGCGGTATCGACCTCGCCGTCGAAGCCGTCG
>JAEYVN010000457.1 GCA_023431725.1 Pseudomonadota bacterium | reverse complement strand
GACCGATATCGGTTTCCATTTTTGCCTTTGGCGTCCTGCCGCGCGGCACGATGATTCAGCGCAAGGGAGCACAGCCGGGCGACGGGATTTTCGTGACCGGCACCATCGGCGACGGCGCCCTGGGACTGAAGTTGTTGCGCGAACCGGCGCACAAGAAGCGCTGGTCGCTAACGGACGGTGAAGCCAAGCATCTGATTGACCGCTATCGCGTGCCGCAGCCGCGCGTTGCCGTTGCCACGGCGGTGAGGGCGCACGCCTCGGCGGCGATGGATGTGTCGGATGGGCTGGTCGGTGATCTGGCCAAACTGTGCGATGTGTCCGGCGTATCCGCCTGGATCGAGGCAAAGGCGTTGCCGCTATCTGCCGGAGCGCGGCACGCTCTGTCGTCCGAGCCGGCCTTGATCGAGACCGTTGTGGCAGGCGGCGATGATTACGAAATCCTGTTCACGCTCGCGCCCGAGCGTGTTGCGGCATTCCGGGAACTTGCTGCTGCGTCCAATGTCGGCGTGACCGAAATCGGCAAAATTGTCGAAGGACATGAGCCCCCACGTCTGATCGGTGGTGATGGGGAGGCTTTGACTTTCACACGCATCTCATTCAGCCATTTCTGACAAGAACCAAGAATAAGAATGTTCGGGGAGAAACAATATGCACGATCGCACCGCGCCGAAGCCGGCGCCGACCGGCTGGGGTGTGTCCGGTTCCTCACGCGAAGCACAATTGCGACGGCGTTTTCCGACCGTCGAGGATCTGCGCAAAGCCGCCGAGCGGAGTGTTCCGTCGCTGGGATATGAGACGGTCGCGGGCGGAGCAGGGCAGAACCTTGCGGTCAAGCGCAATGCGGACGCGCTGGATGCCGTTCTGATCGCGCCGCGTGTCGGCGACGACCGCGGTCCGGTCGCAACCGATGTCGAGTTGTTCGGCCGGCATTACGCAGCGCCGATCGGGATTGCCCCGATGGGTTTGCAAAGCGTGTTCTGGCCAGGCGCCGAACGCCTGCTGGCGCGCGCCGCGCAACGGGCGCGCATTCCCTATACCGCCGGAACGGTCAGCGGCGTCGCCCTGGAAGAACTGGCGGCGATTGCGCCGGACGTGACGTGGTTCCAGCTCTATCGTCTGGCCAGGGACGATCACAGGGCCGGTTTCGATCTCGTCCGCCGTGCGCAGGACGCCGGCATTCATGTTCTCGTCGTCACCGTCGATACGCCGGGACGCGCAAAGCGTCCGGGCGAGTTGCGTAACGGTCTGACGCTGCCGTTCCGGCCGACATTCAAGACGATCAGGCAGGCCGCGGTTTCGCCCGGCTGGCTGTCGGCGCTGATGCGGACCGGGCAGCCGAGCTTTCCGTGTCTGGCACCCTATTGCGGGCCCAATCCAAGCAAGGCGGATATCGCCTGGTATGCGCAGCGTGAAGTCAGCGGCGCGATCACCTTCGAGGAAATGAAGCGCTACCGGGACGCCTGGAAAGGTCCGATGGTGATCAAGGGCGTGATGCATCCGGCCGACGCCGAGAAGGCAGTCGCCATCGGTCTCGACGGCATCCAGGTTTCCAACCATGGCGGGCGGCAACTGGAGGCTGTGCCGGCGGTGATCGATGTGCTTCCGGCGATCGTGCAGGCGGTCGGCAGCAAGGCGACCGTTCTCGTCGACGGCGGCATCCGGTCGGGCCTTGATGTGGTGCGGGCGCTGGCGCTGGGCGCCAAGGCGGCGCTGGCGGGCCGGACGTTCCTCTATGGCGTTGGTGCGATCGGATCCGACGGCGCCGACTTCGTGACCGATATGATGGTCGAGGAGATCGGCGTCGCCATGCGGCAGCTGGGGGCCGCCAATTTTGCGGCGTTGCGCGATTTTACCATCTGCCATCCCGGCGCCGTACAATTCCGGCAGACGTAGGGTCGCCTTCCGGCCTGCAACTCAGACCTGTCAGTCACGCACTGGCAAATATTCATAGAGGTCGATATGTAGGGCGGCTTCGCTGGGAATCTTGCGTATGTCGGTCACTGCAGAAAACGCAAAGCATCTGATCGACGACAGGCTGGCGCGCCGCAACGCGATGGTGCTGGCGGTCACGCAGGCATTGGCTGGCGGCAACAACACGATCCTCCTGGCGACCGGTGCGATCGTCGGCGCAATGCTGGCGCCGAGCAAGGCGCTGGCGACCGTCCCCATCACCGTCTACGTCATCGGGATGTGGCTCGGCACGCTGCCGGTGGGCGCTTTGGCGCGCCTTTACGGACGGCGGACCGCATTCCAGATTGGAACCCTTTGCGGCATCGCCACCGGTCTGATCGGCTGCATCGCAGTGCTGCAGGGATCGTTCCTGCTGTTCAACGTTGGCGCGCTGTTATCCGGTTTTTACGCTGCGGCGCATCAGGCCTATCGCTTTGCTGCGGCCGATACGGCAAGCGACGCCTTTCGTCCCAAGGCGATCTCTTACGTCCTGATTGGCGGGGTCTTCGCGGCCATTATCGGCCCGCAGATCGTCATCCTGACCAAGGATATGTGGCCGCCCTATCTGTTTGCGGCAACCTATCTCGCACAGGCGGGCGTTGCGGCCGTGGCAGGTCTTATATTGATCATGCTCAAAATTCCGATGCCGCCGGCAGCATCAAGGAGCGGTTCCGGTCGCCCGATCTCTGTCATTGCGCGACAGCCGAAATTCATCGTCGCTGTTGTTTGCGGCATTGCCAGCTACGCCATGATGAACATGGTGATGACGGCTGCTCCGCTGGCGATGATCGAATGCAATCACAGCGTCACCGATGCGGCGCTCGGTCTGCAATGGCATGTGCTCGGGATGT